>CAZEQQ010000705.1:0-1500 GCA_964514425.1 uncultured archaeon | reverse complement strand
TGCATGATTTTGGAGAGAATATCATAAAGAATAACTTTGGGAATCCTGAAATGATTACTGAATTAAGTGATTTACATAAGCGCATCTATTCAGCAATTTCGAATAAAAAGGTATGCTAAGCATAGTGTTTAATGTCGAAAAAAATATCATTAAAAAATTTTTTTTATGTCTACCATATTTGACGAGTACAAATTGAAAAATACAGATATACAAATGTGACTGAATGAAAATATCAAATACGACTGAATGAAAATAGCAAATATGACTGAATGATATTGATAAATATGACTGAATGTATTATACTAATATTATTAAAGAGGTAATACCATGCAAAGAAAATTATATAGACCGAGAATTATCGATAAAACAATAATTGAATATTTAGCTGTATTTGGAGCAATATGTATTGAAGGTCCAAAATGGTGTGGAAAAACATGGACATCGTCTTTTCATAGTAAAAGTGAAATATTTTTATCAGACCCAAATGGTAATTTTCAAAACAGGACTCTCGCACAAACTGCACCATCATTAGTACTAGAAGGTGATACGCCTAGGATGATAGATGAATGGCAGGAAGTCCCGATGATATGGGATGCGGTAAGGCATTTTGTTGATCAAAGACCAGGTAAAGGTCAATTTATTTTGACAGGTTCTTCTACACCAAATCATAAAGGTATATTACATAGCGGTGCAGGCAGGATTGCTTCTTTGCGAATGAGACCAATGTCTTTGTATGAGTCTGGTGATTCTTTAGGAAATATTTCTCTTGAACAGTTGTGTAAAGGAATACTCAATCCATGCAAAACTGATCAGTTAGATTTGCGTAAAATTATAGACCTAATTTTGAGAGGAGGATGGCCAGCAAGTATTAAACTTTTACCTAAGCAAGCAATATTACTTCCAAAGGCATACTTATCAGCAATTATTAACAATGATGTATATCGAGTTGATGGCATTAAAAGAGATTTGGACAAAATAAAACTATTATTGAGATCGCTAGCGAGAAATGAAAGTACTACAGTGTCAAATAATACTTTGATAAGAGATATTAAGAAAATAGATGATGAGGATATAGATACAAATACAGTCTCATCTTATTTAAATATATTTGAACGTTTATTTATTATAGAAAACCAGCTGCCTTTTGCTTCTTCAATACGATCAAAGGTAAGAGTCAGACAACAGCAGAAGAGGCATTTTACTGATCCTTCGTTAGCATGTGCTTTACTTAGTATTACTCCAGATATGTTAATAAATGATTTGGAAACATTGGGTTTTTTGTTTGAGGCAATGTGCGAAAGGGATTTAAATATTTATGCAGAGTCTTTTGGAGCTAGACTATATCATTATCAGGATTATGAAAATAGAGAAATCGATGCAGTAATACAATTATCTAATGGAAACTGGTGTGCATTTGAGATAAAACTAGGTGCAAATCAAATTGATGATGCAGCAAGAAATCTTCTTAGTATAAAAAAGGCAATCGAGGAGGAAGATGGA
>CAZEQQ010000704.1:0-1501 GCA_964514425.1 uncultured archaeon | reverse complement strand
ACATTTAGCTTGTTCAGACGAAATCAGAGCTAAATAATTTTTTTCTAGTTTCTGAGCATTTTCCTGTACATTAATCAAGTTAGATTCAAGGTTTTTAGATTTGTCAAGTAAACTTTCATAATCTTTTTTAATAGACTTAGAATGATTAAAATTATTATTTTTAAGTTCATTTAAAGAAAACTGATTAATATCCACATTATTTTTATTAACATATACAACCATAATCTGTTCTTTATCCCAGTATCCTCCAGGCTCAAAAAATAGTTTATCAATTTCTTTAAAATGAATTAATTCATGATTTTGTGTATGAATGGGGAAGAAATCATAATCAAATCTATAAAAGTGTTCATGATATAAATCTTTTTCTTGAAATGGAATAATCAAAATAAAATATTTTTTAGCAAGATTTATTATCTTGTTAAATATTTTAAGAGGATTTTCAAAATGTTCCAATGTATGAGATGACACAATCACATCATACTGTTTTTCAAAATCAGTAATATCAACACAATCAAAAGAAACATTAGGATATTTCTTTCGAGCCTTTTCGATGGCATAATTAGAAAAATCTACTCCTGTAATTTCAGAATCATTAAAATATGATTTGAATAAATTAACACCTTCACCCATTCCACAACCCAAATCACATATGCTTAATTTTTTATCAGAAATTTCTTTCTTTAACCATTTAGGCATATTACTCATCAATACATTATAATGGAATAATGTTTGTTCACTGCCTTTATTTTTTATCCAATCCCCTGATTTAAATCGTTGATCCCAATAATTTTGATCGTATATACAAAAACCCCCATCACTTAATTTTTTGTAAAATTGATTTCAACGCAACAACAAATTTTTCAATATTAAATTCATTTATGACATACCTATTCATTTTTTCCAACCACATATTATATTCCGATTCATCTCTATAAGTAGTTAATATCATGTCTTTAATATCATTTATACTATCAAATATAAGTTCTTTAGGGTACACATATTCAACACCTTCCCAATTTAGCAAAAATGCCAAAGTTGAAGCAGCAAGCCCTTCTGCAGGGGCCAGATGGGAACCTTCAATATCAGTTACCGAAAGGACGTATCCTATATTATTAAACATCTTAGAACGTTCAACCCATCCTTGAATTATTACCGAATCTTCAAGATCATTTTCTTTAATAAAGTTTTCACATTCCTTGAAATATGATCTTTCTATAGAGTTATTCCATACCCATTGTACTTCTTTATAATGCTGACCAATTAAGTAAAGCTTAAATTGTTCGTCTTCATCCCTTAACATTTTAAGAATTTTAATACCTTTAAGTAATCCTTTCAATCTAGGTATGTATCCTACAATGGCAATATTATGTTTAAAATCAGCATCAGTTTTAATCCCTGTATAAATATCTGTTTCAACATAATTACTTAACATAATCATTTTTCGTCGGGGTATTTTAAAGATATTAGAAAATAGTTCCAGGAAATAATAAGATATAGCTAT
>CAZEQQ010000703.1:0-1516 GCA_964514425.1 uncultured archaeon | reverse complement strand
CAATAGATAGCCAGTAATGTTCAATTTGAAAGGGTCGTAGCTTACTGTGCTCTGAATAACTGTGTCCAATTTTGAAATAGTTACTTGCTTTGATTCAGAGGTGGCTTCATAATTAGCTGTTTCGAGAACAATTACTTCTAAAATATAAGTGCCTGGAAGTAAATTAATATCGAAAGCATAAATTCCTTCAGAATTAGAATGAGTGGTTGAAGCAATAGTTGTTCCTATTTTTAACTGGATTTCAAGTCCACTAATTCCTTTACCATTAAGGTCTGTTATTTGACCTGTTATAGAATAAGATGTAGAATAGGGTGAATCTTCAGCTTCAAGAGAAATACTTAATGGCATTTTAAGAACATAAATGTCGAAAAATGAAGAAGAAGCATAATAATGTTCTGTAGATTCAAAGATAATCTCAAAACTATAAGTGCCTGATATTAAGTTTGATAAAGTGAAAGTGGCAAACCCTGAAGAGTTAGTGTAAAGAAGAGTTAGTAAACTGCCATCTTGGTAAATCCGTAACTCACTAGCGCTTATTCCTCCTGTAGAATCTTCAAGAAGTATAATTACAGTAGCATTTTCAGAATAGTAAATAGTGAGATTATCCACAATTATTTCTGACAGGGCTTTATCTATTTCAATTTCTGAAGAAGTTTCAGAACTTTGGTAATCTCCTTGTTGTTCGATCATCAATGTGATTGTATATGTTCCAGGGAAAATCTCGATGAACCATTCATATTCGCCATACCCTTGAGTGGTGCTAATAGTTGTTAAGTATAAACCGTTAATGTAAACTTTAACAGAAACATTTATGCCATTCTGAAATTGGTCTTCAGCTTCTATTTTTATCATACTGTAATTAAGATAATTTCCGTTAAGAGATTCGAGAAGCGTAACTGAAGTATTATAACCAATCTGTAAAGTTGCTTCCTCAGAACTTTCTAACCAATCATCAGATGATAAAACTACAGCTTTCCATAACCAATTTCCTATCGGAAAGTTATTGGTGATTGTTAAAATTGCTTTCCCTTCACTATTTGATATACCATTACCTAAAAAGAGCCATGAATCACCGTTGAACCAATAAAAATCTACCCTCACGTCGCTGGGGGTAGTGTTGTAAATAGATTTAACATAGCAGGTAAAAGTAAGAGGAGTTTGAGAGGGTTTTACAATAACATCGAGAATAGTAAGTTGTAATAGTGAAGGAGAACTAATGACACTTTTTGTCAGCTGAATGTTTTCATAGTTATCAGAGATAATTTGCACAGTATAATCTTTGGTTGTTCCAAAGTTTACCAGATAGTCCAATACAAAATAGCCACTAGAATTAGTTGTAACAAAATAGTTATTGCCGTCTACTGTTATTTTAACAGTACAGCTTGGAATAGGGCTTCCATTTGTTATAATCCTACCAGTAATTTGGATTGTTTCTTGATTGATACAGTAGATATCTTCAACCTCTTCTATTGTAGCATCTGCAACTATACATGTTACTATACTTTCAAATGCTTCA
>CAZEQQ010000702.1:0-1524 GCA_964514425.1 uncultured archaeon | reverse complement strand
CTTCTTACCTTTGAAGGTGAGGTTTATTCTTCTGTCGCTTTGCAACACTTCAGCCATTTCTTGAATCTTCCTTTTGACTACGCTCCTCTCCCTGTTATGAAACTTCCTGTGTATTTAGACCCTGGTGAAGGAGGAGGTGGCGGAGGAGGAGATGGCTCTTTAGAAGAATTATTACCAATGTATTACTATGCTTTTGCTTTTACCCAAGTAAATAACATTGATTATTCCTTTAATTTAAAAACATATTCTGGTACTAATTATTATATCTTAATTCTATCAGATAATCTAGATTATATAAATGTACAATATGTTTTCAAGGCAGAGATCACATATTATGAAACAGAGTATCTATTTGGTGGAGCTGTTTATAGAAATATAAAACATATTCAAGACACTACCATAAATTCGAACTTAGTAATTGAAACAGAAAATATTGGAGGAACTGATCAAACTTATATGGTGCTTTCTGGAATTAATGTTAATGGTGACCCTGTCCAGGGAATGTTTGTTATTGAAGATTTAGATGAACTCATGGGCGAGCTTGATGATGATCCTATTAAATCTGCAGAGTATGGATACTTGTTACAAGATAGAGCAGAGTTCATTGCTTCAATAGCTGCGGGTGTGGTAACTGCGGGGCTTACTTTACTGGGATTTGCTGTAACAATATATTTAACCAAAACTACTTTAACAGGCGGTGCATTATTGTTATTTTGGATTTTCGGTGTTACGGGAACAGCATTTATTATTTTCGGTATAGTTCTAGTGGTTATTGCTTGGAACACTTATAATGATGGTGAAGAAATCTTAAGAGCACATTATGCTTAGTAAGATTAATAATACTATGAGAGATTAAAATGAACATTAAAGATAAAGAAGATGAAAAAAATATAAAGTATATAGCAATGCTTTATTCTGTACTTTTTATAACTGTAGCACCGATGTTTCTAGCATCTATGATCGTATTATTGAATTCTAGGGGCGTAATAAATGTTTATGGGTCAGATTTGATTTTTGGCAAAACTTTTGAAGGATCGTATTCTTTTTATTTTGTATACTTTTCTCTTATTCCCTTTACAATTCTAGCGATATCTTTCTTCATTCTTGCTTATACGCTACGCTTAGATAAAAGAATTCGGATGGGTTTAGAGAATAGTGAGAGTAAAGAAAAGTTGACAATTCTTAAAATCGTTGTATGTATTTTTATTGCTTTAGGATTAATATCACAATATGCAGTTCTGCTACTATTTGCCATTTAAACAGTTTTCTTTTTTCTATTTTTTCCTTTTTGTTCTCTTTATGATACTATTCTTAAGAGTAGTTTTTTTCGTGATTGAAGTAAGTGTCTTCTCTATGCAAAATATTTTCTAGGAAGACTAATATATAATTCATTCGTGGTGTGTGCGATATAGAATAAGGACTTAAGAGAGGAGGAGGTAAGAAGTCTAGCCTTGCAATAGCTGCAATTAACCCATACATAATCACTTCAATCAAAAAAGAGATGATTTGTGCATTGATTACTAA
>CAZEQQ010000701.1:0-1527 GCA_964514425.1 uncultured archaeon | reverse complement strand
TCTTCTTTAGAACAAGAGATAAAAAAAACCATTAACAATATAACATTTCAAAAAGAATCTACATTTTACAAGCAGAAATACATTTTTAGTTCACTTATTACATCTCTTCTAATACAAGAACTGTTTGTCCTCTTTAAAGAACTAGAAGAGGAAGATCGAGTAGTAAAAATGTCTAAAATAGAACAATTCACAAAAAGAAATATGTTTGATCTTTATACCTTTGACGTTGAATTACGTCAGAATAGCCCTAAACAGGAATATAAGGCATTAGGCGAAAAAATAAAGGTTGTAAAAGAGGTTATAGGTTTTAAAACAGCTGAAAACAAGACCCTTTTTGGGGAGAAAAAAGACAATGGATTGTCAGATAGAGAGATTATTAATGAACTTGAAAGAGTAGCTACAATTAATCCTCTGTGGAATTCCATTATCTCACTTTTAAAAAGAGCTAGTAATAATGATTATCGTCTTTTTGGCTTTCTTTCGAGGTTACTTTATGGAATTATTCCTGATGATTTTAGTCAACACCTTGAAAGCAGAAAATTCTTTGGAATTACTGGTGTTGAACATTTTGTTCAAGAATTGATAAGTTATAAAAATCTCAACCGATATATTGGACTAAACAATGAACACCTATTAGAGGTATTAGAAAAAAACAATATCTCTTCATTGAACATTAACCTTCCAAAAAGTGATAAAATCGAAGAAAAGGTACATCTCTCTCTTCACTCACTAGAAGAGCATATTAGTGATCTAAATTTGGAAAATATTGCTACCTTTAATGTATCAAAAGCAGATATGCTATTCTTTCTTCTCTCTTTATCTACTCTCGAAAGAACATCAGATTTTGAAGAATTATCCTTCGATAAACTACTACACGAGCTAGAAAAAACATTGAATACATCTACTTTTTACCAATCTTTAGGTTGGGTAAAATATGAACACCAGTGGCATTACATTGCTCCTTCTGAAATTTTGGATTTTATTACTCAGATTCTTATGGGTAAAAAGTTTATTGAGAAAGAAATCGAAGTAAAATATCGAGGGATCATAGAGAATATTCAAAAACCATTAATTATTATCATTGATGATATAGTTACAGCTTTACCTCCTTTAGAGAAAAAATATCAAGAACTCTTCGACATTCGTTATTTTTTCTTAGTTGGAAATACCATTGAGTTAACTCATCCTGATTTATTAACACGTGTCCAAACAAAAGAATTTTTGGAAGCAGTTAGAAATTATAGTTTTTATCCAGGTTTAGGTTTTATTCAGGTTTCTGTTGTAGGTAAAGAAGACCGATGTTATATTCCTCTTAACACTTTAGCGATGAGCTATGGTTTGGAAGCTATAATTAGTGAAGCGACCACAGAAGGAAGATTATATGTTGAACTCGGTTCTAGTGATAGATGGGCACCAAATATCACAAAAAACAAACTGAGGATTAAGAAAATCGAAACACCACCACTTTTAGAGATTCTAAAAAATAGAGTAACTAAAAGTACTGAAGTGAAAGTAGATAGTGAAAGT
>CAZEQQ010000700.1:0-1527 GCA_964514425.1 uncultured archaeon | reverse complement strand
GGTTTAACAAAAGTAAATTAAGATTAAAGAGTAATTTTTTGGAATAGGTAGGTAAACAGTAAACTCTAAAAACTAAGAAGGTATTATTATTATTTGTGAGTTTATGTTAATAAAAAGGAATAAAAAACTTGAGAATAGTTTACTAAGCTGTGCTATTATAACAACTACAACTCTTGAACAGATGGCGGATCTTGTAAAGAGTTCATTATTATTCTCACCTGGAGCTGAAGAAAGATTAGAAAAATTGTTATTATTAAATCATAACATTACACGATTCATTCAAGATATTGAAAACATTGTAGATGACATGTATGAACATGAGGAAGTTGAGTTAGCACTAATGTACGAGGCAATATTTTCTGATTTACGACAGATTTCAGGACAGTTATATAAATTGGGGAAAACACTATCAATGAATTATAGAAAGGTAAAGGTTCCTTGGATGGATGAACTTGTATCTTTACAATCAGCTCTGATGACGGGATTGCATGTTTTAAATAGAGAGATTTCTCAAATGGATAAAAAAGACACAAAAGTATCAAAATGGCAATTAACTGAAGTTGAGAAAACTGCCCAAGAGCACAATAGAATGATTGTAGAAAGTGTAATTAACGAAACAGAGTTTATTAAGTATGCATATATCGTAAAAGTTCATTCAGAAATAATGTTGAGGATCATTATTTATATTATTGATGTCTGTAGAAAAATTATTATGATCAAACAGTTTAAAGAGACTTAAAAAAAGAGGTGATGGACTTTACTACTATGTCCATTCTTCTGATAAGAAAATAATTGTTTCAACAGCTTTTTGTAAGGCAATAGTAGGAATGTATTCTTTTCGTGAGTGAAAGAGTAATCCACCTGCAAAAATATTTGGAGTAGGGTGTCCCATTGCGGATAAACGAGCTCCATCCGTACCACCTCTAATAAATGTTCGTTTCACGTCTATTCCAGCTAAAGAAATTGCTTTTTCAGCCTTTTCAACTACTTCAGGAAAAGAATCAAGATAGATGGCCATATTTTCATAAGAATGAGTAACTGTTATGTCAATTTTTAAACCAGTATATAAGTTCTCATAGGTTTTTATTAGTGATTGAAGAAATTCGATACGCTTTTCGTTTTTAGATTTCTCAAAATCTCTAAGAATTAATGACGCAGAAGCTTTTTCTTCACTTCCTGTTAAATTGTATAAATGATAAAAACCTTCACGTTTTTCTGTATGTTCAGGAGTTTCATGTTCGGGAAGAGAAGCAAAAAAACGCGTAGCTATAGCTAATGCATTCAGCATCTTATTTTTTGCATATCCAGGATGTACTGAAAGTCCATGAAAAACAAAATCAGCTTTCCAAGCATCAAAACATTCTGATTCAAGTTCGCCTATTTCTCCTCCATCAATAGTGTAACCAAATTTAGCCAAGCGATCAATAGTTATTCTATTTACACCTCGCCCAACTTCTTCATCTGGGGTAAAGCATACTGTAATTGGACCATGTTTCAAAACAGGAAATTTTTGAAAAGCAGCTAAAG
>CAZEQQ010000699.1:0-1529 GCA_964514425.1 uncultured archaeon | reverse complement strand
CAATCGTCATACTATATCCTTCTTTAAAACCTTCACCCAAATATGTCTTTCTTAAAGATGTTTTTCCTACCGCTCCGTCTCCTAAAAGGGTTAATTTGAAAATCCTTCTGTGTGCTTGACCCATTATTATCGTACTCCAAGTTGAATCTGTAAGCTAATCACAATAACTTATCCTATTAATATTGTTACAACTTCTGTTTAAATATATTTTGTTGGTTGTAGTATCTCTTGCAAAAATCAATAAATGTGCAACATGAAGCCAGCAATGTTAATATTGGTGTTACAATCGTTTCTAACACGTGTTAACCCAATATCTCACTTTTTAAATTTCAGAAAAACTTACATTTATCGCTTAGAAGACGAAAGAAGGATAAAAGTTAAAAAAGGACAGAAGAAAAACTATAAAACTATAAGCAGAACCTATATTTAATGCACAGTGGTTCAAGAAAGGATAGAATTGGAGAAATATTGAGGCTTTTTGATGTTAATTATCCTATAAAAGGAACATTTTTACAGAATTGTTCCACACCTTTTCAGTTTCTTACTGCAGTTGTATTAAGCGCTCAAAGCACGGATAAACAAGTTAACTCAATCACTAAACAATTATTTCTTAAGTTTCCTGATCCTAAATCTATGAATAATGCTAAAATTGAAGACATTGAATATTGCATAAAAAGTGTAGGGCTTTATAAAAACAAAGCTAAATTCCTTAAAAATATCGCACAAACACTTGTTTTGGAATATGATTCTCAAGTACCCGCATCTTTGAACCAGTTACTTAAATTACCTGGTGTTGGAAGAAAAAGTGCAAATGTTGTAATGAACGATTGGTTTAAGGAATACGAAGGAATAGCTGTTGACACTCACGTGAAACGCCTATCCTCACGATTGGGTTTTACAATAAATAGAGATGTAAAGAAAATAGAAAAAGATTTGATGGAAATCATACCACAAGAAAAGTGGGGAAAGATTACTTTATGGCTTATATCACACGGAAGAAAATACTGTAAAGCTCAACAATCATTATGTGAAGAATGTTTTTTGAATTACCTCTGCCCAAAAATAGGAGTAGGAGAAAAAAATGAATGAATACCCTTTAACTATCCTGTTTTCTATACTTGAAGAATATATTGAACATAAAAGAATCACAAAAATTAAAGAATGGGGTGTAATAAACTCTTCAAAGTTGGTAGTTATATTATTGGATGGGATGGGAAAAAAGGAATTTAGATACCTGTTAAACCAAGTAAAGTCCATGACTAAAGCAAAAGTGCAATCACTAGTAAATTCAACACCTAATACAATTAGTGCTTATAAACAAATATTTCATAGAGGAAATGAATCAATTGACAAAATATTAGTTAAAAATAAACAAAAAATGTTACTTGTTGATAATAGGGCTGAATTATCTCTATTTAAAGATTCAAATAAAAAAATAGTAAGAAACGATGATGCAATCGCTTTAGAGACTATCACTAATAACGTATACAATTATGATCTCTTTTGGTTACATTTGATGTCAATTGATC
>CAZEQQ010000698.1:0-1534 GCA_964514425.1 uncultured archaeon | reverse complement strand
AAATCATCCCATTAGCTTAATCTTCTTTTTCCCTTTCTTTTTCCTCTTTAATTTTTTGTATATCTGCCTTTATACTCTTAAAAAGAGGTACTATAAAGACAATCACCAAAATTAGGCTGGTTATTATTCCTAAAATATTCCAAGGGGTTTCGAAGAAACCTTTTCCATTCCAAGTAGCATGAACACTGAACGTAATAGTAATTAACCAAATGCTAATAAAACTAACAAAAAACAAAATTCTCCCGATATCAATGAGTTTTTTATTTTTCTCGTCAATTAACGTTTTTTCTTCACTAGTAATTGATTCAGAATCGATTTGAGTATCTACAATGTTGTCTGACATCAGATACCCTTTGAAAACTCTCTTCTTTAATGTTTGCTTTAAACTCATTTGAGCTTAATACTGAAAAGATTTTTAGAATGCTTCCTATTAAAGAATGTTTAAGATTATTACTTTTGCTTGTGTAGCGAACGACACATTTAAAAATAATTTTAAACGAGTTAATTTAAATTGATTAGGTGGAAATAATGGAACTACAAATCAGTGAAGAATTTTTGAAAAAATTAGTTACAACACCACGAGCTACAGGTTATGAATTTGCAGCTCAAAAACTAATAAAAGAATATTTAGAAAAAGATGTGGATTCTTTATATTCTGATAGAGTGGGTAATCTATATTGTGTCATTAACCCAGACAAACCCTACAAAGTTATGCTTTCAGGGCATATTGACCAAATAGGTTTTCAAGTGAATTATATTGATGATAATGGATTAATTTTCTTTACTCCCCTTGGAGGGTTTGATCCAACAACTGTAGCAGGAAATAGAGTGAAAGTGATTAATAGCGAAGGAGAAGCTTTCCCTGGTGTTATTGGTAAAAAGGCTATACATTTAATGAAACCTGATGAAAGGACAAAAGCACCTGAAATATCCTCTCTCTATATTGATATTGGGAGTAAGAAGAAAGACGAAACGTTAGCAAAAGTGAAAGTTGGAGATTTTGCAATTTATGACTATGGCTACATGAGATTAGGAGATAATAATTTTGTTACTGCTGCTGGTTTTGATGATGCTATCGGCTCTTTTATCGTTGCTGAAGTTATGAAAGAATTGTCAAAAGATAAAAACATTTATGCTGGAGTTTATGGTGTTTCTACAGTTCAAGAAGAAATAGGGCTTAGAGGAGCAATAGTTTCTTCTAAACAGATTAAAGCTGATGTTGGAATTGCGATTGATGTAGGTTTTACTTCTGATGTGCCTGACATTGATAAAAAAATAGTAGGAGAAGGTAAATTGGGTGAAGGACCTATACTCTCAATAGGACCAAACTTCAATCCTGAAGTACTGAAAAGATTAGTTGCAGTAGCAAAAGAGAACAATATTCCTTATCAGATGCAAGCTGCAAATAGAGGTACAGGAACAGATGCAAATGCTATGCAATTAGAAGGTATGGCAACAGCATTAATATCAGTACCCAGCCGTTATATGCATACAGCTTCAGAAATTGTGTGTTTAACAGATGTTCAAAACATTG
>CAZEQQ010000697.1:0-1536 GCA_964514425.1 uncultured archaeon | reverse complement strand
TTTAGAAACTTTTGTAGGTAAATCTGGAGGAAGTAACGAACGTAAGTTTTCTAGAAATTCTTTACTTGTAATAACACCACGAGGCCAAGAAGATAAAGTGGCTTTGAAATAAGAATTGGAGTCAATATAATCAAAATTTTTTGACACAAAAATGATGGAAATAGGAGAAACAGTGCACATATTCCTGTATCTGATCATATTTGCATCTAAAGGAGAAAATTTGAGATCAACATAATAAACGAAAATGATGAAAAGAAAAGAAAAGAAGTAAATAACTGCCAATCTTGTAAAGTAAGGCAAATTGTAACTCAAAGCTATTGGAACTGAAAGAAAACCAATAGCCAAAATAGTTATTAGCCATGTTGATTGTATACTTTCGACCATTTTGCCTTTTTTCCTGATATAAAAAAGCAATGCAAAAGTTAAAATTCCTAATAAAGGTGAAAGTATTGTAGTGAAAAGAGGTAGAGGCCGTGTAATTACGACAAATATACCTTCATCTTGAATAAAAAAACTTTCATTGACGAAAAAACTGGAAATAATACCTATAATAAAACAGAAAAGAAAAGGAACAAAAGGAATGAATCTATTCATCGATGTATGAATATTTCTTAACAAAGTCATAGCTGATAAAACAATAGAACCCAAAATCATGTAATTAAAAGAAGAATTGAATCGTAGTGCCCAAACAGCGACAGTGGGGTTTGATGTAGTTAAAATGAAAATATTACTTAAAGAACTAATAGCAATTGTCACATAGATGCTTATAAAACCTAATTTCACGCTCATTAGAGGCGATTTAGGCAAACTTGTAACCATTGCAAAAAGTGCAATAATTATCACCAAAGAAAGTAAAGTTATCAATACATCAACTGTAATTAACATAATTCCCCTATTATATATTGATATACTCAATACTATTAAATCTTTTCCTTATACAATTAATAAAATCATTCTTCATTTTATTCTGTTCTAAAATGGGCAAAAAATAGTAGAAAGACAATATGATAGATGAAAAAACATCTACTCTTTATTATAGAATGATTTTTTAAAAAAATCATTCCATATGATTCATTTTATTCAATGGGTTTGATGTCAAGATTAAATTCAGAAAAAACATTGGTAACAATAGGGATAATTTGGTTAGGTTTGAGAGGTTGATCGGTTTTACGTTCTTCAATTATACCCATAGCTTCTTTGAGTAATTTACGCAAAAGTAACCTAATTTCAAAAGTTTCATTTTCTACTACTAAAAGGGCAGTTATTCTATTGATTTGTTCAATCATGACAGTTTTACCTTCATGATTAATACTTCGTAAAGTTTCTGAACCTTTCCCTAATACTTCAGAAGAGAAACTAATAATAGCTGAAATTAAACCTGAAATAAGTAAATCGTCAATAAATTCTTTTTGTGCTAATTTCAAAGAGTAGAGGGGAATACCGCTATCACTGATAAGTAAAACCAAATGGATGTCGGTAGGAATTTTTTTATGAGAGCCGAAAGCAAAAAGTCTAATCTTTTTGAAGAAATCTTCA
>CAZEQQ010000696.1:0-1542 GCA_964514425.1 uncultured archaeon | reverse complement strand
AACACTGAAGAACAAATTAATTACACCTTAGCAACCATGCCAAATGTGGTAAAAAGGATACGTTCAATAACAGGTGGGATAACCTTTTAGTTAGAGTGATAAGAATGTCAAGTAGAACACCCTTACCCTATTCTCCTAAAGTTCTAGAACTATTTAAGAACCCTATTAACTTAGGTGAAATGGAAGATGCTTCAGTTATAGGAAGAGCAGGTTCTCCTCTTTGTGGAGATATGATCAAACTATATCTGAAAATAGAAGATGGACTAATCAAAAAAGCTACTTTTGAAAGCTACGGATGCGCATCAAACATTGCAACAGCAAGCGTTTTAACAACTATGCTAGAAAACATAACTCTGGAAGAAGCTTGGAATATTAAAATGGAAGAACTTGATGAGAAACTAGGTGGTTTACCCAAAGTTAAACATCATTGTGGGACATTGGCAGTAGGTTCCTTACATAGGGCAATAAGAAAATATCATAAGGATAATAATATGGAATTTCCCGTATGGCTTCCTATAGACTTTACAAAAGACGAAAAACATGCAATGGAAGAAGAAGAATTAGCAAAACAATTAGCAAAAAAATATGGTCTAATTTGATGAGAAAGAATAAAGTTAACTCGACCAAATATTCTCTCTTTTTCTCCAAAAATTTACAATAACTTTTGGTAATAACCTGAAAATAACTATTTTGTTGTCATTGAAGCTTTGAATAAATTTTAATATGAGTAGTAAAGTATAAAGTTGATAAATATGAACATTGAAAAATGGGGCTATTTTGAAGTTACTCGAGCTAGTATAGATTTTATAGTAAAAGAAGGCATAAATTCTGGTTCAGAACTTTTAACAACCATTCTTCCTTTTGGTAATCCTGCAGGAAAATCAGTAAAATATATCTATCATAATAATGAAATATACTTTACTCTCCTTGTCATGGAAAAAGAGCAAGGAGGAGGACATGGTCTAACAGTAGTTTTTGATCCAAAAAATATGAACCTAAATCCGATAACTCTAGTTGATGGAATGGAAAAAATACTGAAAAATGGAAAACCAACAGAAAAAAGTTTTGTAATCGAGCCTGTGATAACTATCCCTGAAAAATTTGTTCTAAAAAACTTTAACGCTGCAATATTTTCTTGCTTGGCGAGACAAAAAACAATAATTTTGGGTTCACCAGAAGAAGTGCTTAATGTACTGAATATTATATGTCATTCTATTCCACAATCAATGTTTAAAAGATTAGAGTTTGTTTCACAGACGAATTCATTATCAGATAATGTTAATATAATGGGAATGCCTATGAGTGACGAAGTATTATCAGAATTGGACGAAACTAAAGGACAATATACTTTAGTTGTTCTTGGAGATCGTGTTTATGGTCAATTTAGCAGTAAGCTCACAAAAAAGATAGAATCTTTAATAGAGAAAGAAAAGTATGAGGAAGTGAAGATAATACTTAATGACTTTTATACTGTAATAAAAGAAAGTGATGAGTTGCCCCAAGCTTTAGAGTTTGCAGATTCTAAAGGATTACATCTAAGCG
>CAZEQQ010000695.1:0-1544 GCA_964514425.1 uncultured archaeon | reverse complement strand
TTATCTTATTCTCGTTGAGAAAGAGAATGAGAAGGTGAAGATTCACAACAACTTTCGAGCTATTCTCTGTTTTAACCCTCGAGAACAGGCTGGATGGGATTCAAACTCTTTTCCCTCTAATATAATGGATCGTTTTCTTGTAATAAATGTAGATTACATGAAGCCAGAAGAAGAGTTTAACTTAATGAGAACGAAATTTAAGAAAGTTTCTGATAAAGATATTCGGACTTTAATTGCTATAGCTAACAAAGTAAGGGAAAAATTCAAAAGAGGAGAGTTAAGTCGAACCTTTTCCCCACGAGGGTTAAATCAGTGTTGTTCTACTCTTGAACTCAACTGGACAATGGAAGATTCTCTTGACACTGCTATTGTGAATAAGTTTGAAACTGAAGAAGAGCGCGAGATACTACGTCAAATTATAAGAAGTGTTAGTTATGGTTAAAACACCATTTGTAAAATCCTTATGGTTTTCAACGAATATACAAACATTTGCAAATATAGCTAAAAAAATTTGTCGTAAACCGATTAAGTTACATCAAGGTTTCCCTCCTAGAACAAATGGTAGTGACATATGGATTGATCCTGACCATTACACTGATGTATCATCTCAAGACGCATTAGAGTTTACTGTTCTTGATACATCTCATGAAGCAATGCATGTAAGAATAACAGATTTTACTTATTTAACTGAAATTCAAAGAATCTTCCCTTCACACCATTTACTCGCAGCTGACATCTTGAATATCGTTGAAGATTATAGAATCAACCATGTCTTATTCAATAATTATAAAATATTGAATAAATACATAGCCAAAAATTTAGCCTATTGTTTAGCAAAAAGACCTACTATTGATGAATTAAACTCTTCTTTAGATAAATTCATCGAAACTTATCTTCAAGGATTATTAATTGGTACAGTAAAATCAAAAATACCCGAGAACATAAAAAAACTGGTGTTTCAAGCCATAGTTCTTTCAAGGAAAGTTATAAACAAGAGTGCAAAAACTGGTTTTTTAGTGGCAAAAGCAATCATGGAACTCATTCTAGAGAACTTTGATGTCCCTCCTGAATATAAGATTATTATGCCCATTGGGTTTGGAGGGAAAATAGAAGAACAATATCATCCCTCTGCAAAGCCAGTGCCTACATCTCTCATTGAAAATAACATTGAGGCATTATATGGAGAGGAAGAGAAATTTCCGTTGCAAATTATAGATAACAAAAGTGAAAATCAGAGTCCCTCTAAGAGTTCGTCTAAACAACTAAAACAAAATATCGAAGACAATCAAGAAGAAAATAAAGAACAAAATAAAGAGGACAAGCAAGAAAAAAAACAAGCAAACAACGAACAGAATGCTTCACACTCAAATAAACATCATAATCATTTAGAGCAAGCAGAATCGGGAGAGGAGAAACAAGACGATAACGAATCAGAAGCTGGTTTACAAAGTGATAAGCCAAAAAGTATGGGAGAAAATGAAGAAGTAAAAACGCAACAAGATGAAGAAGCAAGAACGCAACAAGATGAAGAAGCAAGAACGCAA
>CAZEQQ010000694.1:0-1551 GCA_964514425.1 uncultured archaeon | reverse complement strand
AAATTAGAACTAAGGATAAAGAATGTTGTTCAGAGAATTGTAAAAAAGGAAATAATGGAAATGGCTCTAAAAGATTCTCTTTTTGCTTCTGAAGAATTAGCAGTAAAGGTAATGAATCAAGCAAGTGATGCCCAAATTCTACGTGAAATGGGTATAGATGTTCTATCTTGTACATTCACAAATATTCGCCCTACACCCGACATTTCTAAAGCTCTTGAAGCTGAGTATCGTGAAGAATTACAAAGAAAAGCTGACGAATCCATCTACTCTAGACGTGCAGCAGCTGTAGAACAAGAAAGTAAAATAAAGGAAAATCACTTGCAAACACAAATCACTTTAGAAGAAAAAAGGAAAAAACTGATTGAACTTAATGGTCAGAACCTTTTGGCTGAGGCAGAATATAAAGCAAAAGCTGAAGCTGAAACCATTGCTAACTATGAAAAATTTGAAACAGATAAACTGTTGGCCTATGCTATTAAAGAATTGGCAAATAATGCAGAAAAAATAGGTGATTTAACTATTACCTCTGAAATATTAGGACAGTTATTGAAGAAGAATAGATAGGAAAAAACCAAAAATGGCTCAAATAGATAATATAGTTATAGTTACTAGACGAACTTGGCTTGAAGAGCTTATTCAAAAATATAATACTAAAAGCCAAGCTAAATTCTATATAGAATCTATGGGTGGTAACTTTGAAGAATATGAACTAGCACATAAAGTATATCATGAATCACTTTCAAAATTAAAAAAATCCATCCCCTACACGTTAAATTATCAAGTTATTGAAAGAGAATTTTTACCCAATTTCCTTTTTGGTCCTAATGATCTTGTTGTTACAGTAGGTCAAGATGGATTAGTAATTAACACTGCAAAATATCTCGATAACCAGTTGTTAGTGGCAGTAAACCCTGATCCTACTCGTATCGATGGTATATTAATAGGTTTTTCAATAAACGAATTTAGTGTTCAACTAAAGCATATCATAAATGATGAAGAACACATTCAAAAAATATCGTTAGCACAAGCAGAGCTAACAACTAGACAAAAAGTAATAGGTGTTAATGACTTATTTGTAGGACATAGTTCACATATGTCTGCACGTTATACCTTAACATATAGAGGTCAAACCGAAAAACAAAGTTCTAGTGGGGTAATTATTTCTACAGGTGTTGGTTCAACAGGTTGGTTAAAAGCACTAATTTATGGTGCTGCAAGAGTTGTTGATGGTTATCATAAACAATATAAAGTAGATGACCCAATAGAAGAAAATTATCGTTTCCCATGGGACGCTGATTATCTCCATTTTGTTGTGAGAGAACCTTGGCCTAGCAAAATTTCTGGTTCATCCATTGTGTATGGAAAATTATACGATAATGAAATTTTGGAAATAGAGTCTAATATGTCAGAAGGTGGAGTAATTTTTAGTGATGGAATAGAGAAAGATTATGTTGAGTTTTTATCTGGAACTCAAGCAAAAATTGGGCTAGCAAAGAAAAAAGTTAATCTAGTTTTGAACTATTTGCATTAAAATTTCTAATGCTCCATTAT
>CAZEQQ010000693.1:0-1552 GCA_964514425.1 uncultured archaeon | reverse complement strand
CGTTATGCCTTATTTTAGGAATGTGCAAAAACGAATATGCAAATCCAAAAAGATTACTTGACTCTAAAACTCAGAAAATTATATTTTATAAAATCAAAACAATATGAAATTAACAGTAAAGAAATTTCAAGCAAGAGACACAAACATTGCAACAAGATGTCCTCATTGTGGACATTTTGGAACTTTTGTCAATATGTCAAGTTTAAGTCTTGACAATATAAACGGTAGTCCAGAATATTATATTGGAATGAAGTATTGCCCAAATACTAATTGCAAAGGACAACTGTTCTACATCAAAGACAATAGTGGAATAATCCTACAAACCTTTCCATCTGATACAATCCCTTTTGATAAAGAAAACATTCCAGAAAAAGTACTGAATGCTTTTCAAGAAGCAATTACTTGTCATTCAAACTTATGTTTTATCGCTTCAGCAATAATGCTAAGAAAAACACTTGAAGAGATTTGTTTTGACAGAGGAGCTTCTGGAAAAAATTTAAAGGAAAAACTAAAAGAACTTGGTTCAAAAATACTAATACCGAGAGAATTAATTGATGGTATGGATGATTTAAGATTATTGGGGAATGATGCTGCACATATTGAAGCAAAGACATTTGCAGATATTGGAAAAGAGGAGATTGAAATTTCAATTGATTTCACAAAAGAAATTCTAAAAGCTGTTTATCAATACGAAAATTTACTAGTTAAATTAAAAAAATTAAAAGAAAAGAAAAACGAATAGAATTACGATTATGGAAAGTAAATCCTTTCAACGGTTTAGAAGTAAAATTGAATATATAAATCAAAATCAACAAATGATTGATGCTTCACTAAAAGTATTAAATAGTAATCTTGTTTCTGTATCTGATAAAACTAAATACATTACTAATCATTTGAATTTGAATAATACTGACTACAACAAGTTAAATCATCCAATATCTGAAAAAGATAGATTATTAAGTTATTCTCGTTCGAAATTAGCTGAATATACAATTTTAGAATTATATAATTCATTCACAATATATATGCGAGATATAACGGATGAAATGTATGAAAAAGAACCACTTAAAATTGTAGGAAAAGTAAATTCAAATGCAACTCTTACATACATCGAAATAATCAAACTCGGTTCTTTTGATAAAATAAAGGAACAAATTGTTTGTGAGATATTTAGAAAGTTTGAAAATGAAAGAAGTACCGTTAAATTGATTGACAAGATACTTTCTCATACTGATGTTGAAATTCCAGAAGCATTAAAAGATATGGCTCTTATGTACCTAGAGATGCGACATCTATTTATTCACAACAAAGGTAAAGCTGACGCTAAGTTTAAAAATAGATTTGGTGAAAATATCGATTTGAAAACAAATGATAAATTACCTACAAATTTTAGAATTGTAAGTAAGGCTATTGAAACAATATATCTCTTTGCAAAAACAATTGATGACCAACTAATTACTAAAAACTATATAGACAAATTAAATTAAAAACAAGGCATAACAAGGGGTGTAGCCAATGTGGGTTGACACTGGGACTTCGGAGCGGTTTCGCC
>CAZEQQ010000692.1:0-1555 GCA_964514425.1 uncultured archaeon | reverse complement strand
CCAAGAACAGACAGCCAAAAATATCCAAAAGAACTAGAACACGTAGAAGTGATATTAAACATAGAAAAACAAAGAACATTTACAAAAGCATGTCAAACACTAGTAACAAAAAAATGGCTGAAACCAAAAGAAGGAACAAAAACAGATGAAGCACACCCAGCAATATATCCAACAGGAATATATCCAGGACAATTGTCAGTAGAAGAATTTAAACTCTATACCCTAATAGTATGGAGATACTTAAGCACCTTCGCACCAGAAGCAATAGTAAGAAAAATCATTGTCGAATTCCTATTCGGAGGACAACCATTCAAAGCAGAAGGAGAAACAATACTCAAAGAAGGATGGTTCGAAATCTATCCCTATTACCCAAAAATAATGAAAACATTACCCCCATTACAAGAAGAACAAGAAGCAACTCTAACAAAAATACAACTAAACGAAAAACAAACTCAACCACCAAAAAGATACACAAAAATAACTCTACTAAAAGAAATGGAAAAATTAAATCTAGGGACAAAAGCAACACGAGCAGATATAATTGAACAAATATTCGACAAAAAATATGTTCAAGGAATAAATATTGAGATCACTTTATTAGGCGTTAAAGTGTTAGAAATGATCAAAGAAAGGTGCCCAGAAATAGCTATACCCAAATTCACAAGAAAACTAGAAAAACAGTTAGAAGAAATAAAAGAAGGAAAGAAAACAACAACAGATTACAGAAAAGAAGTAGAAACCTTACTCACACCCATTTTAGAAAAGTTTCCACGGACAAGAGTAAGCAAAATAGAACTAGAAGCAAATGAAAAAGGAACAGGTAAAACAACTAAGAAAACAGGAAAAAAAGAAGAAAAAGCTTCAAAGAAAATTGATAAAGTTATTCTAGGTAAATGTAAATGTGGAAAAGGAGATATTGCTATAATTGTTAATCCTAGAACAGGTAAACGTTTCGCTTCTTGTTCTACTTATGGTACAAAAGAAGCTTGTGGCACAAGTTATCCTCTACCTCAAGCAGGAGAAATTATCCCTTTAGATGTTGCTTGTAAGCATGATGGTTCACCTTTGGTCAAAGTTATTAAAAATCCAAACTCTGAACCTTGGGTATTATGTATAAATCCTTCATGTAAACGTAAGCAATAAAAAGATGCTTTAAACTTGAATAACGAAATTGCAATTTTAACTGATATCTATTATTCAAAGTGAGTAAAATTTATATATTATAATAGGTATTTCTAGTTATTAAAAAGGGAGTGTTTGATAACGAAGAATAGCGTCATGCAATCCTAATTATACCTGTTAAAATATAATTGCACACTAAAGACATTAAAGAAGTAAAATATAAGGATGCGGAAAAATGACTTCAAAAAACGAAAATAGAAGAAGAAAAGAAGAAAACAAAAAAACAATTAATAGTAGTGTAAAAGAATTTAATATAGAAGACATAAACACTAAAAGAAAAAGAAAAATTGACTTTAAAGTATGTCTAACGACCTTCCAATGGACAAGAGAAAAAGATCCTTTAATGCCTGAATCTTTAGCTTACATAAAATCA
>CAZEQQ010000691.1:0-1564 GCA_964514425.1 uncultured archaeon | reverse complement strand
AAAGGCTGAAACAGGAAAGAGCAATGTTTAATCAGATAGATTGGTTAGAGCAAATTAAATACTTCAGTTTGGAATTATCCAGTCCACTTGCTGTTATATCAGCGATTATTGATATAGCAATTGTTTCTTATCTTGTTTATAAACTTATGATATTCGTAAAAGAAATCAGAGCATGGAGTCTGCTTAAAGGAGTACTTGTCATCATAATTGTTGCAATAGTTAGCAGTTTGCTAGGGTTGCAGATAATGACATTTCTTTTTAGTAATATATTGACATTTGCTGCTTTATCTATTGTTGTTCTTTTTCAGCCTGAGATCAGAAAGGTTCTTGAAAGACTCGGAACAAGTGAATTCACTCACTTTTTTTCAAATACCGGTAATGATGAAACTCTTAAAACTACAGCAGTTATTGAAGAGATTGTAAAAGCATGCAAAAACATGTCTGAACAATACATTGGAGCATTAATAGTTATTGAAAAGGAAACCAAAATCGGAGAATTCATAAACACAGGTGTTCAGATGAATGCTGATGTTACCAAAGAGCTATTAGAGAATATATTCGTTCCGAAAACTCCATTGCATGACGGAGCTGTTATAATCAGGAAGGATAAGATTATTGCAGCAGCATGCTTATTGCCACTTACAGATAATCCAAATTTAAGTACAGAGCTTGGAATGAGGCACCGTGGAGGATTAGGTATAACGGAAGTATCCGATTGTATTGCAGTTATTGTTTCGGAAGAAAGCGGAAAAATCTCATATGCTTCAAATGGCGGACTGGTAAGAAATCTCAACAGTGATTCGCTTAGAAAAGCCTTACTAATGAATCTTGTTAAAGAAAAGAAAGAAAAAAGCAAACTAGGGAAAATTATAGGAAAAGGTAAGAAAAATGTGGAATAAGATTAAAAAGAATCTTTTTTT
This sequence comes from uncultured archaeon, assembly GCA_964514425.1. GTDB lineage: Archaea > Asgardarchaeota > Heimdallarchaeia > Heimdallarchaeales > Heimdallarchaeaceae > CAZEQQ01. The sequence continues at coordinate 644 of CAZEQQ010000691.1, read as the reverse complement.
CAAGATATTAGCAGTAGTTATAGCCATTATTATTTGGTTTATTGTTTCTGTTAATAATAATCCTGTTGAAGTAAAAACTATATCAGTTCCTATACAAATACAAAATGAAAGAAACCTTGCTCTTCGAAATCTAAGGATAATTAATGAAATAGATAATTTTATAGATATCCAAATTAAAGGAGCAGCAACTGAAGTAGGAAAGGTTTCTTCTTCAGATTTTTCTGCATATGTAGACTTTACAGAGATAATCAACGAGAATTATAATAATCTTACAGTTAAAGGAATAACATATAACGGTGATTCAAATATAACATTTACATATGATGAAGAGGATATTGTGAAATATGTTGAAGTTGAAAAAGTAATCACATCTGAATTTCCTGTTTCAATAGATTTCAATGGACAGCTTCCAGAAGGTTATTATCTTGTTGCTCATTCTGTTACCCCAAATATTCAGTCTATAAATGATGTTACTTCAATGATATCTAAGATAGACAGTATAAAAGTAAGTATAGATTTGGATAATGTTTATCAGTCTTTTACAGTAAGAAAAGCTTGTAATGTATATGATAAGGATATGCGTATTTTAAATGAATATTCAAATACGATAACTGTTGATGTAAGTATTACTATTGGCAAGAAAG
>CAZEQQ010000690.1:0-1566 GCA_964514425.1 uncultured archaeon | reverse complement strand
TAATTATAGTTAGCATAGCCTACACTTTTATATACTTAGCCACATCTTCGTGCTTCACTATAGGCTTCTTCTGCTTCTTTTACCTTCCCCTGATCACCTAACAATACACTAAGACTAAACCATAATTGAGAATTAACAGGTTCGTGTGTTAGTGCTTCTCTTAAAATTTCTTCTGCTTCAAAATATCTCCCTTGAACTGCTAGTAGTGCTCCAAGAATATTAGATGTGAACGAATCTTGTGGATTGTGTAATAATGCTTCTTTAAAGGCATGTTCAGCTTCATTGTACTTCTCCAGAGTATTCAATAACACTCCTAGGTTAGTCCACGTGAATGAATCTTGTGGATTGTGTAATAATGCTTCTCTAAAGGCTTGTTCAGCTTCATGATATTTAGATTGATAATAAAGTGTGTTTCCGAGATTAGTCCACGTGAATGAATCTTGTGGATTGTGTAATAATGCTTCTTTAAAGGCTCGTTCGGCTTCATGATACTTAGATTGATAATGAAATACATTCCCGAGGTTATACCATGCAACTGAATTTCTAGGATTATGTTTTATTGATAAATTGTAATATACCTCACTTTCTTTAAACCAATTGAGTTTTTCTGTTATTCGTCCAATATTGAGCCATAAATCGGAATCTCCAATCTCTGTGAAATCTTGTTCTTGATCCACCACAGTACCAGTAACTTTCCTCAATTTTGTTTCATCTTTCTCACTCAAACTATCTAGAAGAATATCATTAAAGCTCTTATTCTTTGCAAATCGTAAGGTAAGATCTTGGAAGAACTTGAAATTGTCTTTTTGTTCTTTAGTTAAATTTTTCACTCAACCATGCTCCTTTTGATCATTACAATGGAATGATTTTTTATAAAATCTTTCACTGTTCTCACATCAGTCAAAGAATGCTTCAGACAGTCAAACAAGAAGGATATAGAGATTATTCGCTTGTTGTGCTACCCACATCAGGTGATGGTCGTTTTCACCTTGATTCTTATTGTTCTTAGCACTTTTCTCATAGTATTGGCAATAAAAAAGAGAAATAGTAGAGCAGAAAAAAACAAAAAAGTGAATATATCGAAACAACTAACTGACGAAAAAGAAAGGATATAAAGTGAGAAGAAAAAGTATCAACGGATGAAATGAACGAAGAAAATTGTACAATTCCAAAAACATTAAAGGAAAAACTCGAAAAACAGCAATATAGAATAGCAGGTAATCATTCTGCAGTGAAACTTTGCACATGGTTAAAACATTCACTTAAAGGCGAAGGAGAATGTTATAAAAGCACGTTTTATGGAATAACAACACACCAGTGCTTACAATGTACACCTGCTACTATCTGGTGTAACCTTAAATGTATTTTCTGTTGGAGAAGTGCGTCATGGTTTTATAAAGAAAAAATGAGTTGCAAAATTGATGAACCTGCACTAATTATCGATGAGATGGTTGAACATCAAAGACGTTTACTCGCAGGCTATAAAGCAAATAAATATGTTCCCAATGAAAAATATGAGCAAGCATACAATCCCAAACATGCAGCAATTTCACTTAGTGGAGAACC
>CAZEQQ010000689.1:0-1567 GCA_964514425.1 uncultured archaeon | reverse complement strand
GAAAGTTGGATATCAATTCCTCCAAAGAGCAAAGGAGGCTCTGTTTCACAGTTAATGGATCTTTACATCAAAAAACTGGAAAGCAAAAGAGATATTGTAATCCCAATTAAAATCAAAGGTTTGAATGGTATTCTCTCTTACTATATGATAATAGCTGTAAAGAAAACTTCAGGCAATCAAGGATGGATAAAAGTCATTGAATCTGTCAAAGAAAAGGTTGAAAAAGTTAAGGGAGATGAACTAAAACATTTTTTTAGAATCTCGAATAAAAAGCAAACTACGTTAAATTTTTCTTTAAATAACATGATAGAGAAAAAGAAAGATTAACAAAAAAATTATCAAAAAAAGAAAAGGAGAAGCTAAATGGTATTAAAATTTAAGGATGATGCTATTTGTTTAAGTGGAGCAACAGGAACAAAATTAAAATCAGCTATAATTAGCAAATACTATTCTTTTTGGTGGAAAATTGTTTCAGGAGGAGAAAGAAGAAATTTTAGTTTACCTGCAACAATTGTAGAAATGGATGCAGCAACAGGAGAGATTTATATTGAAGAAACTAAAGAATTATTATTAGGTTCAGCAGGACATGCTTTAGAACTTAAATTTTTGGAATTAGAAAGAAATAAAAAACTAAAACTGTTTCTAATAGAAATTGACTACGATTGTTATAGTCATCTAAGAAAGGTAATAGAGCGAAGATTTTTATGTATAGACAAGAGAATTAGGTTAAATGATAATGAACTAAGAGAATTGAATGTTTACGTGTTGAATTGTGATGCAAACAAAGCTTTAAATGAAATTGAGAATCATAAAAATTTAGGTCGATGCTTGTTTTTCTTTGATCCCTTATTATTTGTTGAGTGGCAAAAAATAGAACAAGTTGCAAAAAAAAGAATAAAAACACCTTTTCAAAATGGTACCGAATTCATCATTTTTCTTTTTACCTCTGACTGGTTTTCTGGTAGAGGGGATTTTATGCCTCTACCAACTTCAAAAGATGAACAAGATTGGTCGAAAGATGAAAAGAAAACAGTAAAAATGGCCAATGAAATGTTTGGAAATAATAATTGGAAAAAATCTCTACTAAACGGTAAAGTTGAAGAAGAAAGAGAAAAAGAATTAGTAAACTTATATAGTAAAAACCTATCGAAATGGTTCAGATTTATAGTTCCTATGCCTTTCTCACCAAAAGAAGGACAATTATACCATCTATTCTTCTGTTCAAATTTTGATGTAGGTGCTACTGCAACAAGAGCTTTTTATCGAAATGTTATGGGGAATCCGCAATATAAACCTAACAATAGGATAGCTTTTGCCAAATTCGAAGATAAATTCCCTCATTTAATGAAACAGCCTAATGAACAAAGATCTTATGAATGGAAGATATTATGGTATGCAATAAAAAGCTGTGAAGGGGGAATAATTGATTCAAAATGCAAAATAAATCTCATTAAAGATAATTTAAGAAAAGAACAAGCCTTTGAATTCTTAAAAAATGAGGGTTTTTTGATACATTTTAATCAAGTTGATTGGGCATGGAATGATTTTAAACAATTTGATAGATTCA
>CAZEQQ010000688.1:0-1568 GCA_964514425.1 uncultured archaeon | reverse complement strand
CACTATAGCTCTTTTCTTATCTGAAATGTTGGTATCAAGCAACTTTTTGATAGATGGAGAGTATAATTTTATTACTATAATGACTGAAAACGATAATCAAAGAATAATTGAGATAGTTTACCACTTGTGTGCAGCTATTGCAGGTTTAGTAAGAACAACATTAAGTATTGCTCCTGTTGTGGCAAAAGAAGATGCATTGCTTTGGACAAAATTAGCGATGTTTCATTGTTTTAACTATTTAGAGATGTTGGAAAGGGATGAATTCTATCTACCATTGGAAAGGAGTATAGAAAAAGTAGTTTTTCGCTATCCATTAGAAACAGTATATTTATCTATTTACAGTTATAGTGCAGCACTGATCAATTTTACTACAATTGCAGAAATAATTCATGAAATGTTTTTTGATTATCCGGATATCATTAATGAATATGAAAACTTCTCTACAGAAAATCCCACAAAAAATTTAGATCAACTCTATGGGAGAAGTATTAATGTAATAAAAGTGTGGATAAACACAATAAAAGAAGAATATGAGAACAATAACATTGACCCTAATAACGCACCTTATAAATCAATAGACTTTGTTATATCAACTTTAGGATTAAAGTATTTAGAGTTTAATAGAGTGTACAATAACAACATAATAGACTATTTCATGGGAGAACAAAAACAGAAAAAGCAGAGACAAGAATATTTAGAAAAGATAATAGAAGAAGCTAATAGTTTTCTTAGTCTCACAGAGGAAATATTGGGAACAAAAGCAGATATAATTCAAACACCTTATTACTCGACCTATAGTAAAGTATTGTTAAAAAAAACCGCAATTACAAATCTTTTAGTTGAACAAGTGGAAGATATGGAAAAATTACTAAAAATCCAAGAAGAATTGGAAATAGTGGCAAATATTGTTCAAATAGAAAGTGACGTGGATCTATTCATAACGCTTATTATTGTAAAAAGTAACATAGCATATTCTACTAATGATCTAGAAGCTGTAAAAGAGATCAATGAAGAAATTAAAAGAGCGAGCGAAATTATAGCAGAAGATCGTTTATACCCATTACTAACATTGAAAATGTTCTATTTACTAAATAGAATTGTTTTAGAAACAATAGAATTAGAAGAATTAGAAAATGAATTGGACACAATATCGAAAGAAATTATTTATCCATTCTTAAATCATCTAAGAGAGGATTTTGAGAGAGATAAAGATCTTTTAACTAACATTATACATGAAAAGAAGACTGAAATTAGTGAGCAAAGAAAAGTAAACCCTCTCAAAATGTATCAGTGGTTCACTCCACAGTATTGGAAGTTAGAAAAAATGAAAGAACAAAAAAATAATGAGAAAATTAAAATGTACTTAAACAATGAAAATAAAATAAATTGGGCAAAAGAAGAAGAATAAAAAATGTAACAAAGCTAAGAAAAGAAGTTCATTTTGTTGTATCACAATTTGGGCAAAACTGTAAATGAGATAAAGTGTCTTCATGACATTGTTGACAAAAATGTTTGTTGACTTTTATAGGTGAAAAAGAACTTGTTTCCTCTAACATTTCAGAAGAGGA
>CAZEQQ010000687.1:0-1577 GCA_964514425.1 uncultured archaeon | reverse complement strand
AGCGAATTCTATGCTCGTCACACTATAGCAATATTCGAAGATGCTTTAACTTATGTTTCTGCAAAGTTAGAACATAAAATTGTTGTTCCAAGTATGAGTAAAACTGACGATATACAAAAGAAACCTGATGTAATAAAAAAGGTGAAAGAAATAGGAAAAGAAATAGTTAGAAAATAGAGAATATTACTCAAATTCTATATCAAAACTTTTTATTTTTGACTTTCTACTATTTTTGAATATAATTCTCTAACATTTACTGTTTTCTCCCTCTGTTGATGATAAATGATCTCAAATAGTATCGCCATAGCATAATCTCTAGCTAATTGTTGATCTGTTTCAGGGTCAATAAAAGCTATGCCATAAAAATCTCCTTTTCTTACAATTTGTACCGCGTATTTTCCTATATCAATGTAAGGGACATAATCTATAATTTTGAGCGAATGATGCTTAAAAGCTTCTAGTGCTTCATCTAAAGCTGTTTTATTATCTTCATCTTCCCAATTATCTTCATATATAGGCTCAAATAGATCGTTCAAGAATAAGTATCCCTTCATTTTAACATCGGTTGTTGCTTCTACTTGTTTAATGAGTGAACTAGTCATCCATTCCCAAAAGAGATCCAAGTTCATCCCTGTCAAACTAGAAGTCTCAAAAATTCGAAAACTACGATCAGGTGTAGCTGCTAATTTAGCTAAATTTAAACCTTCTACAATCTCTTCTAGACTCATAACATCTTCTAAATCTGATTTATTTGCGAAAAAAGCTAATATTGCGTTTTTAGGTAACCAATCTACAACTTTCCATAACCATTCTTTGGCTAATCCTATTCTTTCACGATTAGAGCGATCAAAAACAAATACACACCCATTTGAGGAGGATACAAAATTTTCCCAAAAGAGTGTGCGAAATGTTTCATGACCACCTAAATCGATGAAATCAAATCTATAGTCTTTTTCTCGCACGAAATCAATTTTATAGCCAAACGTAGGACTAAAAGTAGATTTATATTCACCGGTTATAATACGATTAATGAAAACTGTTTTTCCTGCGTTATCTAAACCTGTAACTGTTATTTTAGGATATTTATTTTTACTCATTTCCATCTAATGAATATAGCAATAACTAGTATTAAAAACTATTGTTGAAAAGGTAGAAGGATTTAATTACAAATTATCACAAAACTATAATTAAATGTAATAATATTGATATTGTTCAGTTATAAATCGTTTTTATTGGTACTAGGGAAAATGTTAATAACTAAAAATTAACATGTATAGATAATGTATAGGTTGTAGGGTGGAGATGTGAAAGTTTCTATTGCAATAACAGGTCTTGAAAATGCAGGAAAAACAACACTAGTACATAGAATAATTAAGAATGAACCTGTACAAACTCATCCAACATACGGTGTGGATGTAGAATTCGCAGACTATCAAGGTTATCCTTTACAAATTTGGGATTTAGGCGGACACCAAGCTTTCAGAAGAAATATATGGAGAAATTATGTGATTATTTCCTCTGCATTGATTTATATTGTTGATCTAACAGATTTAGACAGATTAGAACAAAGTTATGAA
>CAZEQQ010000686.1:0-1577 GCA_964514425.1 uncultured archaeon | reverse complement strand
TTAAAAATAGGTGTTAAAACGGTAGAAATAGCGAAAAAAATTAAGGCTTTTATCATCAAGGCTTACTACAAAATTAAGGCTTTTACCATCAAAGCTTACTACATAACAAAAGCATTTTTGATTAAAATATTCAACAAATTAAAAGAATTAACTAAAAAACTTATAGCAAAGATGAAGAAAGAGGAAAAAGAACAAGTAGTAAGTGAAGAAATTACTGTAGAAAAAGAAAGTAAAGAAAAACAAGAAAAAAGTACAATTTCTACATCTTCTAAATCTGCAACAACAGAGGGTTCTAAAAAAATTGATAAAACTAAAAGCAATAGTGAAACAAAAAAAGAAGAACCAAAAGACAAACCTGCGCCAGTAAAGCCAATAAAGCCTGAAAAGGTTGAATCTGTAAAGGTAGAAGCTAAAGAAGAAGAAGAAAAAGAAGAACCAAAAGACAAACCTGCACCATTAAAGCCAAAAAAGAAAACATCACAGAAAAAAACTGAACCTGAAAAGGTAGAAACTAAAGAAGAAGAAAAAGAAGAACCAAAAGACAAACCTGCGCCAGCAAAACCAAAAAGAAAGAAAACAACCAAAAGTCAGAACAATAAATGAGAAAAAAAGTTTATTTTTTCTTTAATATTTCCACGATTTTTTCCATTCTTCCCCACTCTTTTTTAGAATTAGCCCATCCTAAGATAATTCCATCAATAGCATAGGTTGATTGAACGCTTTTAATTTTACATAACTTTTCAAGATTCTCATCATAAGTGCCATAAATGGCAAAATCGTTTAATATTTTGTATTTCAGTTCTTCATTAACATCTCGTAAAGGTTGATCACTACTTTTAATCAAATTGATTTCAGACATAGAATAACTGTGTTCATTTAGAATTTTTTTACTACACCCTTTTACAATATCAGAAACAATTCTTTCTATCAAAGGAACAGGCAATGCTTCTTCATTTTCACTAAATTGAAACATCCCATAAATATAAAGTTTACAATTAGAGTTTTTTAAAAGCCTGTGAGAACGTTGTATATCCGCTAATGAAGCGCTGTTTAGAAGGAGACTATCAGCGTGTTTAGCAGCAAAGGAGATCATCTTATCTCCTAATCCCCCCAATGCCAATGGAAAAGAAGGAGAATATTCATTACTCTCATTATATTTTATTCTCTTCTTAAGTGCCAGAAAATTTTCACAAAACTCATGAAAAACATTGGTAGGTTTATTTTGCAGTAAGGCTATATTACCAATACCAAGTCCTAAACCAAAACGATTAGAATATTTAGTGAAAAGTTCGCGACTGAGTGTATAGAGGATAGAGGGGTGATAATAAAAGGGAGAAGTAATCCCTGTCCAGAAACTCAGTCTAGAAGTTGAAGTGATCAATTGTTCAATATCGTTAAGAGCATTATTTAATGGTGGATTATCCCCTATCCAAATATGATTACACCCTATTTTCTCAGCATATTTAACAAACTCTCTTTGGTTTTCTCTTGTTGCCCTTATAGGAAGAGATAATCCTAATTCCATAGTATAATTTAAGAAAAGGAACTATTAAAATTTCTCTATGTTAGAATGAAAA
>CAZEQQ010000685.1:0-1583 GCA_964514425.1 uncultured archaeon | reverse complement strand
ATTAGGAATAAAAGTAATAGAAGTAAATACAATATTAGACGGAAGGTTTCCAGGAAGAGGATCGGAACCAATACCAGAAAAATTAACAGAAATGGGGAGGCTAACAAAAGAGAATAAAGTAGATTTTGCAGTAGCTCATGATGGAGACGCAGATAGAGCAATATTTGGAGATGAAAAAGGGACAATACATTTAGGAGATAAAAGCATAGCTCTATTTCAGAAACATATTTTGGAAAAGGAAGAGGAAAGAACATTCGTAACACCAATAAGCTCATCAAAGATAGTAGAAGAAATAGCTAAACAAATAGAAGGGAAAGTAGTATGGACAGAAGTAGGATGTATTTACGTAAGTAGAAAAATGAATGAAATAGGAGCAAAATTAGGAGGAGAAGAAAATGGAGGACTGTTCTATAAACCACATCAACCAGTAAGAGATGGACCAATGGCAACAGCACTAATGGCAGAAATAATAGCAGAAACAAAAACAACATTAAGTGCATTGATACAAGAACTTCCACATTTTTACCAACTAAAAGATAAAATCGTATGTCCAAATCAAATAAAAGGAAAAGTAATAGAAGAGATCAAAAAAGAGATTGTAGCAGAACAACTCATAACAATAGATGGGATTAAAGCAATAAACCCTGATGGATGGACATTAATACGACCATCAGGAACAGAACCAATTTTTAGAATATTCGTTGAAGCAAATAGCAAAAATCTAGCAGAAATGTATATGGAAAAAGGAAAAAAAGTAATAACGGAAATAATAAAAAAATATCAATAAAAAAGTAATAATAGTAAAGAAAGAAAAAAAAGTGTTCATATAACACAGGAATTATTTTAAAGCCCTACCCATCCCTTTTCAGCTTCTTTAAAATCTTTAGCAGTGTCGATACTACGCCAATAGAAAGACTCTGCAATTTGAAAAGCACTTAATTGAGAATTAGCAGCTAAAGAAACAAAAATAGTTTCCTCCATTTGACCTTCAACAGGGAAATCATCAATAATACTAGTAGAAAAAATGTCCACACCAGCATGTAACCAATGAGGAAGAAGAGGTTTCTCACGGAAAGAGGAAATAAGATGATCATCAGAAGAAAAGTCGACAATACCATAGGGGCTAGGAAGAAGAGTTAAAGCTAAAGTGCCGAGAGTAGAACGACTGTGATGGAAAGAAAGAAGGTCATTTAAAGGAAAATTAGTTAAAATGTCACCATTGAGGATAAGAAAATCTTTAGTAGAAAGAAAATCTTTAGCAAAACGAATAGCACCACCAGAACCTAACTTTTTGGGTTCAATACTATAAGAAAGGTCAACAGAGCCATAATCAGTATCAAGGGAAGAACCGAGAAAATCCTGAACAATTTTAGCTTTATGACCAACAGCAAGAATAACATGTTTAATGCCATGTTTACGTAACCAAGCAATTTCCCATTCTAAAATAGATAAACGTTGAATCTTAACCAAAGGTTTAGGGACTTCGTTTTTAGTTATATCAGTAAGTCTAGAACCTAAACCTCCACAAAGAATGATAGAATCCATAGGGAAAGGAAAAGAAGAGGATTTAAAAGATTTTGGAA
>CAZEQQ010000684.1:0-1584 GCA_964514425.1 uncultured archaeon | reverse complement strand
CTATGGCTTGTGCAGCTAGTCTACCCGATAATGCAGCAGAATCCATTCCTACACCTCTGACTTGATCAACTAATCCAGCTGAATCACCTGCCAAAAGCAGATTTCCTTCACCTAAAAAGATTCGATCTTGTGAATAGATGTCCAAAGAACTAGAGAAACCTTCACGTTGGACTATTGTACCATCTACATTGAATTTATCTTTAACATGCTGATAAAATAATTCTTGCTTCTCTTTGATATCTCCACCATTGTAGCCTGTTCCAATTACCCAGTAGTCTTTTCCATCGTCTAATGTTTTTGTATATACCCATGCAAACATAGCATTATTCCATTCTAAATTCCAAAACTGATAAAGTGTTTTTGGATCAAAATCTGTTTCTCCATCAATATAGTAATTCAAAGTTGCACCAAATGATTTCCCTACATAGTCTTGAGGGCGTAATTTTCTTCTTATAGATGATCTCATCCCTGACCCATCAATGAGATATTTTGCGGTAAAATTTAGCTGTTCGCTGTCGCCTTTTAGGAGCTTTACTTTGTATAGCTCTCCTTCTTTCTCATAATCTTGAAATGAACACTGGTCTAAAAACTCAGCACCATTTTGTTGAGCAACAATATTTAGCCAATCATCAAATGGTTTTCTCATGAAATTTAGCATCTTAAAGGGTGAACCAAAGTTTTTCCCATCAGGTAGATAAACCCTAACTTTATCTAATTCTATGTTACACAACCTTTCCTTAGGAATTTTTTCTCCTAGCATTTTTTCGAAATAGGGGAATTGAATACCTGAACAAGGCTTGTTTCGTGGAGTCTTATATCTTTCAACCAAAAGCGTTTTGAAATTGTTTTTAGCGCAAAATTTTGCTGCAACTGATCCAGCTATGCCTCCACCTATAATAACAACATCGTAATCCATAGTCAATACTAATCAGATATCTATATAATTCCTCTTCAGTTGACTAGCTAGTCAATCATCCTTGACTTGTCTATTTCTTCTGTATTGTGGCCCCCAAAGAAAGTTCCAATCTTCTTTACTGTATCTTTTTCTTGTTAATAAGGTTATAATGAAAACAAAAATTATTGTTATTCCCAACCCTATTAGTGGTTCAAACCACTTAAATGGATTGATATAATAGGATACTGTTATCCACACGCTGTAGAAAATAAATCCACTTAATAAAATATAAGTGATAAACAGTGTCCTCTTATTCGTTTTATTTACTGCATCAAGAGCAAATAGAGCTTCTTTTCCTCTTTTCGTGATAACATAATCTCTTGTTTCATTCAACTCTACCAATCCCTCTAATTTGTTTAGATGGTGTGTTATATTTCCACTGCTCTGGATATTCAACTTCTTTTTCAATTCAGTAAAGGTTAAAGGTTTCTTATTCACCATCCTTAATATTTTGACTCTAGTATCATGTGCAATGGATTCGAATATTTTTGACTGGTTATCGTTCATTAATGCTTCTTATTTACCAATTTAATAAAATTTGGGATATTTAGCTTAATCTTACCATCCATTCCTAATTTTTTGAGTAAAAGTCAAATAGTTAAGTAAATTTATATTCATATGCCTGGTAG
>CAZEQQ010000683.1:0-1589 GCA_964514425.1 uncultured archaeon | reverse complement strand
CACCTGTGTTTATTTAACGGCTCATTGTGCACTGAGATGAACTCTGAGGTTCATGTTTTTTTTACTAACATCCACTCTAATATTTAATTCATAGCTATTTTTTATGTCTACATTTATAATCATAGCTGGAATTGTTATATCATGAAATATAGAGTGGTAAAAGATCATACTGACATTCCTTCAAACCCAATAGAGAATAAGTAAAGGTGAATATTTAACAATCGTTAAAGAATCTGATTCTAATGGAGATTGGCCTAATTGGTACTTTTGTGTAGGGGAACATAAAGAAGGATGGGTGCCTAAACAAATCCTTGTTGTTGAAGGTACTAGAGGGCTTGCTACTGAAGATTATTGTGCTAAAGAGTTTCATTTGGTTAAGGGTGAAGTTTTAATTTCTATTCGCGAGTTAAATGGCTGGATTTGGGGATTTAAAGAGAGAAATAAACAGAATTCGCATGGGCACCTCTAAATTGTTTGGAAAAGATATCTTGGAGGAGAAATTTCCTTTTTTCTTATCCCTTCAACATTTTTAGTATTTGAGAATTGTTTCTGGAACATCTGTTGTTTGACACACTACTTTATCCCAACTCTTTTTGTTTCTGTAATAACATCAGGGTCAAGAGTTACGAAGATAAAATATAATAGAAGGTTACTTTTTCACTTTCTCAAAGTTTTTGTTTTCATTATGAAGTTTATTACATATTTTTTTCATGATGACTTAATCTCGAAAAGGATTGGGGTCTCATTGTCTATATAGACAAAAAGATTAGACAACACGAAGAATGATTAATTTACTAGCATAAAATTGAAAGTATAAAAAAATAAATTGTATAGTAAATAAGAAATAAGTATTCAAAATTGAAAAAATAAAGATAATGAAAATAATATAATCTTCTTAGTATTTATAAATTGCTATTTTTGACGCATAAACACGTAAAGATAATAAAGAAAAATTTATATTAAAATAAAAAAAAAAGCGTTACTATTAGCCAATGTAAGACCTATCTAATGTTGGGTAAAAAAAACTAAAAAAAAGGATAAAAATGCAAAGAAAGATAATTTTTACGCTGTTAATCTTTATACTATTGATACCACAAATAACAAATGCGGAAATAAGAGATAGTAAAAAAGAAAGAATTGTTAATGATGAAGAAATAAGAACTATACAAGAAAATATGAAAATAGAAAATGAAGAAAGAATTCAAAAGAAAATACAAGATATAGTTCAGATAGAAGAAAAAAAGGAAGAAGGAAAACACAATACAATAAAAATGGAAACAAAGAGTAGACCATCTCAAACCCCTATAATATTAAGTACCGATGACTTTGTAACGGTATGGGATACAACCAAAACGGGAGAAACATCTAATACTCAGATTAAGTTACCTCTTGAAGAAAGTGGAACGTATAATTTTAACATAGATTGGGGAGATACAACAAGTAGCCACATAACAAGCTGGAACCAAGCCGAAATTACACATACTTACGCAACAGGAGGAGTATATACAATAACAATAACAGGAACTCTTAAAGGATGGAGGTTTAACAACGATGGAGATAAATTAAAAATTATTGAACTTTCCCAATGG
>CAZEQQ010000682.1:0-1590 GCA_964514425.1 uncultured archaeon | reverse complement strand
ATAAAGAAAATTTTCTTTATCAACAGAACCAAATTGAAGAAGCTAAAAAAGAGGAGAAGATTTTTGAGACTTTTCTTGACATGCTTAAAGAATCAAAAAGTTATAAGGATAAGGTTAAAGCTGTTACTTATTGGTTTGAACACAATTCCGAGTTTAATGATGCTTTCATTCCTGATACTCTTCCATTGAATGAGCATCTTTATCATGAACTTGAGTCCCTTAAGAATAGCGGCGTTAAGATTTACATCATTTCTGCCTCTCCTAAGGAGTTAATTGAGGCTTACCTTAAGAAATCTAAAGGCAAAAATATTGCTTTCGATGGCATTTATGGTCTAGTTACAAACAAAACTGCTCTTATTGAAGAATTAGGATGTCAACGTTATTACACCGACTGGGCACCTGAAGAGGAGGAACTCGAAAAACGTGAGGGTCTTGATATTATCTATGTTGATGCTTCAAAGATTAGTGACGACAATTATGCTTTACTTCGTGAATTTCTCGTTGAAATGATTAAAAACCTTACTACAACCCAGAATTCCCCTACAAAAACCGTTGATGGTTTTAATGAAACTCTTTTTACTAAAGGTTCGTTTAAAGCTAAGGATCGATATACTATTCATCCTTCTTATTTTGGTTCCATTGTTGTTTGGGAGAACGACCGTTTAGTTTATGGCATCAACTATTGTGGTTCGGTTAACAGTTCTATATGCGATTTTCAAGAAGTTTTTACTTTTTTGAGAGAAGCCTTATTACATATTACCTTTGATCAGCCTTATCGCGGTCCTGAGAGATATATTCACGGTGATTGGGAATACTCTAGTGTTTGTAAAGGTTCTATAGAACTCTTTAGTGGTGAAGAGAAAATTACGCATCGAGGAGAAGAGGTTTACCTTGGTTTCTATCATGGGGGTGCGATTCAGTAATTTTTACTTGATTTCTTCTTACAATGTTATTTTGTGATTATGATGGTTAATTCAAAGTCGATTAATTTTAGACAGTTTGTTATCGATGATTGGACAAACTTTGAGATCCTTGAAAAAGAGTGTTTTCCTGATGATGCTTTCGATTATGAGGGATTTCATCGTTCATTGGGTGAATTCTTTTTAGGTGCATTTTTGAATAAAAAACTTATTGGTTACATTCTTCTTCGTTTTATGGGCACCTATGGTCATTTAGTTCGTATAGCTGTTAATAAAAAAGAGCAAGGGAAGGGTTATGGGTCATTTTTAATGGAAAAAGCATTAGACCTTTTTGAAGAGAATAATGTAAAATATGTTGGCCTTTATGTTGATACCAACAATACTGCTGCTAACGCTCTTTATCACAATTATGGTTTTTCTGTCCAAAATGAATCTTGGCATTACATCTTAGAAAAACGTGATATTGAAGTATTAAAGCAGAACACTATTCTCGATTCATCCTTTGAACTTAAAGAAGTAGACTTAAACTCTTTTTCTTTGCTTCTTGAAGCTTTTCCTGAACTCAACCATGAAGAATTAACTACTCATCTTTCCAGTTCTTCCCACTTAACATTAGGCTTCTTTAAAGCGGACATTTTAGTCGGTTACGCAAGGTTCACTCCTAGTTTTT
>CAZEQQ010000681.1:1315-1599 GCA_964514425.1 uncultured archaeon | reverse complement strand
GGTTTTAATTTTTTTATTTTCATTGTATGTATTCGCTCTTGTAATTCCATTATTCTCCGGATAAGCTCCGAAAAAGTCAATGCCTCACCATAAATCATAAATTTGGTCATTTCAGCATAATCCTTTTCATAGTCCTTAATAACGGAGTCTGGAGGTATAATTATGATTTTATCAGCAGTATGCTTGCTATAATCTATACTTCTCAAGTGATTGAATTTTTCTCTGTGAGCAACTATGTTACTAAAAAGTTCAATATCCTGTAATGCTGAAAATCCGTATTCGGT
>CAZEQQ010000681.1:0-1305 GCA_964514425.1 uncultured archaeon | reverse complement strand
AAATCATACATATGTCGTGAAAGGCGGTCTATGCGGATTTTTCCAGCTTCTTTGGAAAACTCTTCATGAAGAAGAAAAATTTTTTCTAAGAAAGTCCTTTGTGGCAGAACAGTTGGAATAGCAAAGGATTCAGTTGCAAAACTTAATTTTGGAAAATTGTCAATCAATATTGAATTGATTTCTCGTTTCTCTGTTGGTCCAATAAAAGAACGAGAACTGACTTCAATTAAAACTCTTTGCGGTAAATATTCTGATGTCTCCGCAACAGAGTTATAATGAATTTCAATAACCTGCGGGTCTTTATCTGAATCCGTTACTGGTTGAGCGAATATTTTACATTCGTCTATTGCATTCCATTCTGTCAAACATTGGGCGAAGTCATTGAGAAATTCTGTAGAAATGAATTCGCAAGATTGTTTTCTAAGCTTTCTGATTTGGGTTTTGCTGATGTCTTCTTTAAAACCAAAAAACTTGCGGTCAATGGCCAAATCTATATCTTCAGAAAACCTTTCAATCAATTCCCATCCTTTGCTCAATGAAGTTCCGCCTTTGAAAAACAGATGTTCACGATAGGGTAAATTAAATGATGCATTTAAACAAAGTGTTACCCACCAATCTTTTTCAACGGCAATTGCAGGCAACCCTGTTAATTCTGTTACCTGATTCAGGATTTCAACTCGTCTTTCTTTTGATAATTCAAGCCAGTTGGTATTCATCTAATCGTCTGCATTAAAATATTGTATATCCAGGCCGGTGCTAATTTTGCATCATAAATGATGTTCTCCATTTTCTCATTTTTTAATATAGCTTGGATTTTTTCTATCGTGATTTTATCTACTTTTTTTTGTCCGATGGTTTTGAGTGCTTGAATGGCTAAACTACTTATTTCTCCTTTTACCATAAGGTTTTTCGGACTTGTTTTTTTGAAAGTAATTGTTCGTTTTCCGACTTGAATACTTCTAGCTGCTCCATCTGTTAAATAAACAACTTTCATAGGAACCTGGGCAGATAAGCCTAATTTGTTCAAAGCTAGAATTCCAGTAGGAATAATCCTTGCTTTATCACGTCTGGCAATGGCTCTCGTAATTTCTTCGGTTGATGGAAAGAGGACCCCAAGTTCGTCATCAACTTTAGGATAGAGGTAAATTCCGTGAGCCAATCGAACAAGAATTTCTTTCTCTTTCAGACGGTGAAGGGCTTTTTTGACACTTTCGGGGCGACCATAGTCTAAAAAATCGTCCACAAAAAGGACACTCCCTTTCGGCACTGTCTTGAGCGATTCAGCAATTCTATTTTCTACTTGTG
>CAZEQQ010000680.1:0-1607 GCA_964514425.1 uncultured archaeon | reverse complement strand
ATTCTAAGGTTTTTTCTAACAAATTATTGCTGCACATCTATTCCCAAAAAAATTGAACTATATTTATAGTATCGGTGTTATGATATTTTAGAGGTTTTTAATGTTGAATGTTGGTGAATATCTTGAATAGAAAAAATAGGTTTGAATTCTTGTAGTGTGATGTTATGAAAAAAACAATTAAAGGTGTGAGCGAGTTTGGAACAGAGATTACTATTGACTTAGTTTCCGATATAAGCTATAATGGTTCAGAACATTTATTTGAGTTAGCTGAAGTTGATTTAACTCCGTTAGAGGAGTTTGAGGAATTGAGAACTTTGGATTTAAAGAAAAATGTGCTTGAGTCTTTGAATCTTTCTCCTCTTTGCCATTGTGTTAATCTTGAAACTTTTGATGTTAGTTTCAATTATCTTACTAGTTTAGATTTAACTGCTTTTAGAGAAACTAAAATCTTACATTCTCTCAACCTTTCTTACAACACCTTGACAGAAGTCCTTTTTCCTTCTTCAGGCCATTTTCGTAACTTAGAGCATTTAGCATTAAACAGCAATCTTCTTTCTTCTCTTAACCTAACTTCTTTTGAATTTCCTAAACTCAAATTTTTGGATTTGAGTAATAACCGATTAGTTGCTTCTAATCTTGGCTTCTTGGAATATTCTAAATCTTTGAATGCTTTAAATTTTAGTCACAATCTTCTTTCCTTCCTTGACCTTTCTCCTCTTGAGAATTGTATTGAACTAGAATCTCTCTTTTTGCATAACAATCTTCTCTCCTCTCTTGACCTGACTTCTTTACGCTTCTGTTCTAATCTAAAATCTCTTAGTATAGGTCAAAACCTTTTGACTTCTCTTGACCTTTCTCCTTTAAGTTATTGTTTAGAACTGCAAGAATTATCACTTGGTAAATTTTTTTCTAGTGGGGGTAATCTTCTTTCTTTTCTCGACCTTTCTCCTCTCCAACACTGTGAGAAACTCAAAAAACTCGTTCTTTGTGGCAATAAGTTTTCTACTCTTGATCTTTCTCCTCTTCAACATTGTGATTCTTTAGAAAGTCTTTTTATCACTAATAATTGTATCAAAGAAATAGATCTGTCACCTCTTGAGTATTGTAAGAAACTTAAAGTAGTTAATCTTGGCAAAAACAAGTTACCAATAAATGCTTTTTAGCATAGCCCTATTTTTCACATTCCCCCTAATTTAAAGACTTGTGTTAAATTCAATAAGAAGTGCAAAAAATTAGTTCATAAAAAAGAATACGTAACTTTTTTTTAATAAGAGAAAGGAGAATAATTAATAACTACTCGTCCTCTATTCATAGTTTAACGCTGAGATAACAGCTGTTTTTGATGCTTTATAGCCTGGATAGAGCGAAGAACACAGAATAAAGTATTGTTCGAAATGTTTTCAAATTACAACTTTTTAAAACTTTGTAGTGTAAAAAACACTATTAAAACTAAACTATGATTTTTTTATTTTTGAGACTTCTTACTTCATTTTGAATAATTCTTTAACTTTAATTGAAAATTCTTGCGTATATTTTCAATAGTTTGAAAGTGGTGATCGTAAGTATGTAACTCATATCCACGATTTATGCTCACTGCAGCTATTATT
>CAZEQQ010000679.1:0-1618 GCA_964514425.1 uncultured archaeon | reverse complement strand
AGATTTAACTTCAACTCTAAGCACAGAGATAAAATTGCCTTTTATTTCTACTAATCAAAACCTTATGCAACCAATTAATTTAGAAATGACACTAACAAAAGAATTATTTGAACTCCTCACTCTTGGTTTGAGTCAACAATTTCGTAGAACAATAACACAAGCATTACAGGAAATTAATTTGTCTCCCACTACAATAAATGACATAATACTTGTCGGTGGAGCATCACGAATGCCAATGATTACAAAAAGGATTAGAGAACTATTCAAGAAAGAGCCTAAAATTGGTAAGTTTCAGAATAAACCCGCAGCAGTAGGCGCAGCGATTCAAGGAGCTGCTCTCTCAGGCAAAATCAAAGGTCATCTATTATTGGATGTTACTTCCTCTTCATATGGTATAATGAAGGATTCTACAAAAGCACTAATAATTATAGAAAAAAACTCCAAAATACCCAAAGAAAAAAGTGTAATAATTTCCACCACTCATGACAATCAGCTAACTTTAGAGGTAGTTGTAATTGAGGTAGTAAATCAAATTACTGGCGAATCTATTGACTTAAAAAAAATCTATTTACATGATATTCCTCCTGCTTCAAAAGGTGTTCCCAAAATTAAAGTCACTTTTGAAATTAACGCGAAGAAACTTCTATGGGTTTCTTTAAAGGATTTGGCAACAAATAGAGAAATTAAAACCTTAATAGCATTACCAAAAATATCACAAGAAAAAATAGAAAAGATAAAAAAAGAAATAAGAGAGTATAAAAGGAACTATGAGACTTGAAAAAAATGGACGCAAGAGTCTATACTTAGTTTATTTGCTACTTTATGTGTTTCATTTCTTCTTATCCTTATTTCATAAAAGTTCCATCACATAGTTTCTAGAGTCAATTACCCCTCCCTTACGGAAGGGGTCTTCTTGTGTATGAAGATAAAATACTGGTTGTACACTTCCATTGCCATTGAGGTCTTAGCTCACTAGATGTAAGCCTTATTAGAATCACTCTCTAACTTTTTTCTGAGGTCTTAATAGTTTTATTAGTGTCATTATTAGAGGATTCTTGTTCAATTTGTGGAGAATCAATATTTAGTTTTTTAATCCAATAATTAAAAAAAGGCATTGAAATTAAGATTGTCCCAACCAGAACTAAAAATGCTAAAACCAAGAAACTACTATCAACAACCCCTTTTGCCATTCCCTCTTGTGCAATAATTAATGACAATTCTCCTCTAATTCCCAGACCAATAGCCGCTCCAAGAACCGTCTTATTTTTATTCTTGGTGATCCATCCACCAAGCATTGTACCAGAAAATCGTGACACCAAAGCTACCACGAGAACTAGTAGAGCAATAGGAAGAATAGAACCTAACTTGAAAGGGTTAATTATTACTCCAATGCTTGTAAAAAATATAGCAACAAAAACATCTTTCATTAAATTGAATTTTGTACCAAAATCTTTTGTGATTTCATTTTGAGGTATAATAGCACCAACAATAAATGCACCAGTCAATGCCGACACTCCAAAGAATGTAGCAGCAATATACGCAATTATTAACCCTAATCCTACAAAAATCAAAAGTAAATCGTCTTCTTTCAGAAAACGGACCATTTTTGTGATAGTAT
>CAZEQQ010000678.1:0-1620 GCA_964514425.1 uncultured archaeon | reverse complement strand
GCAAAATATTGAGTTATCTACAATTAATAAAACCATCACAATTTACGGAGTTGAACTTACATCTGTTATTTCATTATCAGAAGATTCTCTCACATATTTAACAAATTTAGGTTTAGAAACGATTTATCAACTAAATAATTTTGATTTAACTAGTCTTTCCTTACCTAAAGATGAGATTCAGTCATTAGAAAATATTAGAGCATTACTGTACACACCTTTAATTCTTCTTTTTAGAAAAGTGGGAATAAATGAAGAGATAGCGAAAAAGTTATCCAAATACAATTGTTTTACATACCAAGACCTAGTTACTCTATCTCCCGTCAAATGGGATAAAGAATTAGATGTGCTTAAAGATTTAATTGAGAACAATAACACACTTTTCATTCAAACCCTTAAAGAGTGTAGTGAGGTTGGTGTGCCTATAGATGAACTAGGGTTACCCAAAAAGTCTACAGAAGTTTTACAAGCGGTTGGGTTTACTACCATTGAACATTTTTACTTTGCCCCAAATGAGTATATAATTACTCTAACAAAGTTATCAGAAGATAGAGTTTCAAGTCTTAAAAATAATTTATCTCGTTTTATTACCTTTTTACCATCTCTTACGGCAGAAACAATTTCAGATTGTTACGATTTAAGACTTTATAGAATTATTGACGTAATAATTCATAACAATAAAGTTGATTCTAAAATTTGGGATGAAGTTAAGCAAACTTTATCATCATTAGAAAAAATTGAAGATTTTGTTTTCAAAACACCACTATCCGAGAGTGAAACTTTACTCCATTCATTAGGTTATAGTTCTTACAAAGAAGCATTATCCGATCCGCAGTTAATAGAAAATAACGAAGCTATAAAAGAAGTAACACCGTATTTATTAGCTAATTTGAGATTCTTAAAACTAAAAACAGTGGAAAGAGAAAAACTCTCAAAAGCAGGGTTGAAAACTATTAATGAGTTAATTCTAACTCCTCCTAGAACAATCACTCAACTATCTAGATTGAAGTTATCTGAAGTCATTCAAATAATATCCAAAATATCCATAGAAAAAATTAAAGAGAATGTTGAAAGTAAAAAGAGTAAACATTTTGATGATTTATTCTTTTTGAGTGATGAAGAAAAAGAAACTCTCCTCTTAATGGGTAAATACAATCTTGAAGATTTAAATGAGGATTCAGCTTATAAGTGGTTAATTCCTCAAAAGCTTTTAACACAGATAAAGAATAAAGTAAAAGGCATTCTAAATGTTCCTATTTTCGATTATCCTTTAACTTATGAGTTGCCCTTACGAGAGATAGAAAAACATTATTTGAAGAATAACATAAATTCCTTACAAGATTTGATATTATCCAAAAAGTTTGAAGATTTTGATAGATTGGCAGAATATGTGAAAAAGTTTGACATAATTCAAAAAACGTTAAAGCAAGAACAGATGTCAATAGAGAATTTCTTAAATGGGGAGAAAGTGCAAAGTTTGTTCAAAAACGAAGTAGATAATGATTATTCAACTTTAAATATTCTTTATCTTCAATTATCTTCACAAAAGGATAATTTAACCGAATTCGGAAAAGAAGTCTTTACTACCTTTTATCTTCCAATTTGCATATTATCAGAGTTTAA
>CAZEQQ010000677.1:0-1624 GCA_964514425.1 uncultured archaeon | reverse complement strand
TAATTCTTTTCATAAGAAGTCAATTTGATATGATTTCATCAAAGTATTCGCAGTATGTATATAAGAATATGGGAACTATGAGTGCAAACGCCTTTGTATCAAACGATGAACATTGGCATAGAGTACATAATTTTCAAAAATTTCATCCAGAATATTTGTGTTACGATAAGGTAATTGAGTATTTAATAACTCTATTTGGCAATGAGAATATTTTTATTTACTTATACGAAGATCTATTAGCTGATCCCGTTGACTTCATATATAAATTTTTAGCTGAACACAACCTGGAGATAAAGCAACAAGTAAGCTTCATAAAGCATAACGAAGGTTTAAGGAAACGACTTTATCCTCTAGTTCGCTTTATGAATATATTTACACGCTATAAACGAAGAGACAAGTATTATCTTATTCATATTCCCTATTGGTTTCAGTTCTGCCGAAGATTTTACAAGCGGCTAAATAGCTTTAGGATTTTTGGTGAAAAGCCTCAGATTGAGTCGTTAATTAGTAAGGAAAAACTCCGTAATCTATATGCTTTATATAAGAGTAGCAACAACAATTTAGCCCGCTTTGTAAGTATTGAAAAGTTAAAAAAGTATAATTACCCCACATAGAAGTGTTGTTTATGTCTTCAATTTTCCTTGTTGCATATATGAACAGATCTGGTTCAAGTTTTTTTTTCGAACAGATTAGTAAGTGTTCAAATGTGGTAGTTTGCTTGGAGGCTGAAGTGCTTATTTATGAATTGTTGCTTGAGCCACGAAAAAAGTTATCTTCAAAAAAAATCAATAAGATATATAAATGGATAAAGACAGATAAGAAACTTTCAAATTGGGACATTAATATTGGCGACTTAAAAGGACTGGAAAGATCCACCTACAATGTTGATGCATTTATTACAATACTCGAATCATATGCTCAAAGGGTAAATTCAAGAGTAGAGTTTATCTTTTTTAAAGGTACAAAGTTGATTGATTTTTTTTACAAGCACCAGGCTGTAATTAATGAGTATGACTTTCGTTCGATATGCATTATTCGAGATCCTAGAGCAATTTATAACTCCCAAAGTTCAAGTAAGATTTCAGATTCCAATATTCTCTTTTCTTCAAATCCTTATTCTTTTGCTATTGAATGGAATACATATACTAAAAAGGCATTAACATTAGAGAAAGAAAGCAGATCACAACTTATTTTTTTCGAACATCTTGTTAGTAATACCGAAGAAGCGACTAATACTTTTAAAAATAAATTTGGGTTAGGTATTATTGGCTCTAACTCTGGAGATTATTATAAACGACTTCCTACCTCGCAGATTCATTTGCATAAAAACATAACTGAAAGTCCCAATAAAAACAGAATTTCAGCATGGATGGAGGAACTCAATAACATTGAAGCCGATATTATAAATTGTACAACAAAGGGTTTTCGAGATAGGTTTGACTATTCAGATTACAATGTAGACAGGCAATTAGAGTTATGTGTCCAATATGTTTTGTACTTCATAAAGCACTACTTTAAGTTCATTTTTAGTTTGCCTACTAGAGTAATCCACAAGTTATCGCTTTTTTCAATTTAGTTTTCTGATATGGGCAGAATTCGCATTATAGTTTTCTCGTCATATACC
>CAZEQQ010000676.1:0-1635 GCA_964514425.1 uncultured archaeon | reverse complement strand
AACTTTTCATGAAAACATTCCCTAAAAACTATCAAGACTTAGGAGGAGTGAATGAAGAGGATTTTGCTGATACCATAGAGTTAGTAGAACAATGCTTCCCGTTTGTTCCAAAATATGAGTAAATGTAATCTACAAATCTTTTTTTCTTTCTTTCTTTCTTTCTTTCTTTTCTTTCTCATTCTTTTCTTTCTCTTCCTCCTCCTTCTTACTTTTTTCCTCTTACAATAGCTTTATTTATTCTAACTTCAAATCCATAACAATATGTTACTAGGGGGCATCTTATGTCGTTAAATTGGACTATTGAAAGCACTATAAGTTTTATATCTATTTTCCCAATATTTTTTAGTTTAGGGATTACTTTTTTCTATTTTCTGAAAATAAGAGATCGAACTCTTCTCTATTTTTCCTTTGTATGGTTATTCATGTTTATCTGGGCTATTGGAGGTACTTTGTCTTTTCTTCTGTTGTCAAGAGATTTATTCAGGTATCATCTTCTTGCTCTAATTGGTGTTGCTTTTGCTATTTCTCTTTTACTTGACTCAATCAGTATTGAACGAGTTGAACCTATGAAGCTAGTCTTTTTTACTGCTGTTGGGACGCTTTTAACCGTTTTTGCACTTAATACCTCTTCTGTTGTTGATGATGTTTTCCCTAATGGGGAACTTTCTGTTGCAATGACAAGTGAATTACGCGTTGTAGCAGCGGTATTAACTCTCATGACCGGTTTTCTCATGTTCTATTACATGACAAAAATTTTCATTAATGCGCCTAAAGAACTAAAAAAATATGCTCTCTTAAGTTTAATAGGAGCATCATTTATGGGTATTATCTCTCCTCTTGTTATTGGTGTAGGGATATCTACTTTTGTTCCTGGCATAGGTCTTCTACTTATCACTTTAGGATCGGTTTTTATGTCCATAGCTTTTGTTCTTCAACCTAAACTTTCCTATATTCTTCCTTTTAAAGCTGTTCAACTACAAATTATTGACATTAACCAAGGAATTGCTCTTTATACTCATGTGTGGGATAAAAAGAATTTTCAGGAAATTAACGATTTGCTTTTCTCTGGAATGATTACTGGTATCAGCCATTTTATTAACGAAACCTTACAACGAGGTAATATTAAACAATTAATAGTTGATGATGCTGTATTGTTAGTTGAAAACATTGAAAATCAACCTTTAACTGTTGTTTTAGTAGCTAACAATTCTTCTCCTTCATTGAAAAAATCCTTAGCTCTTTTTGCCAAGCTTTTCATCAAAACATTTCCCAAGAATTATCAAGAGTTAGGAGGAGTAAATGAAGAAGATTTTGTAGGAGCAAAAGAATTAGTAGATCAATGTTTCCCATTTGTTCCTAAATATGAGTAAATCATTGCTTTACTCTAGCCTTCCATTTTTTTCACTTTTTTGCTTGTGTTCTTCCTTAAATGACGTTGAAGTTATTGTAAATTGACGTTTAAGCCTATTATGGTTTGAAACTGTTTTCATTTTATGAGTTGAACGAAAAAAGGGTAATTCTTTATTTTCTGTCCCATTAGTGGCAATCTATCCCATAGAGGCTAGTTAGAAATATTTAAGAAGTGATAATTATGCTCTATTCAAGGTTATATGACTACAGTCTATTCAAAACCTT
>CAZEQQ010000675.1:0-1635 GCA_964514425.1 uncultured archaeon | reverse complement strand
CATTCATCTAAAGAAATCCAAAAGATAGTATATTCAAAATAACACTTTAAGCCTTGAATACTGGTTTTAAGTTTATTTATGTTAAATTAATAACAAAATTTAGAAAAAAAAGAAATAGAGAAAAAAGAAAGAACAATCAATAATTTAGTTCTTTCTTACCTTTATTTTAACATATGATGCAACAACAGCAATAGCAGCGATGGATAGCAATACAGGAAAACCATTTAGACCAAGAACACCACCTCGACCAAATAATCCTCTATCACCAAGAGGATATTCAAGAATCTTAAGTCCAGTGGATTTCATAGGTAATTCTCCAACTGTAAATCCATTCCCTGTCAGAACAAGAAAACTACCCACAACTTGAAGCATTTCAACAAATCTTCCTGAAGGAACTGTATACTCTGTAGTTTTTGTAGTTATTTCGGAATAGGTCTTTGCAGTAGAGGTTTCCCACTTAAATGTGGTTGACACTTCCACGCTCCATTCTCCACCAGAGCCTAGAAAACCTACACTTCCACCTACACTTATCTTTATACCTAGTTCCTGTGAAAAAGTTTCAGTTATAGTTTCTGAAAAACCTGTAGTATAAGATATTGTTTTAGTGACGTCAGCTGAACCTTGTCTATTGTCAAAATAATCAAGCGATAGATAGGTTTCCACCCTCATTACTTGATAAAAGGGCGAATTAGCAACTTTCCATGCTAAAGTTCTTGTATCATCTTTAAGCATGGTGAAAGGAACGAGTAAAGATTTGTAAAAGCGCGGTTGAAGATTTTCATAAGGATGATAACCTGTAAGAAATGGTTCTGTTTGTTCATCTGCGGATTCAATAACAGGCAAAGTAATGTAAAGGAGATTAGCAATTGTAAGATTGACATTATTGGCGTCATAATTACCAGCAGCAATAAATGTATTAGTATGGAAGAAAGCTTTTCCATCAGCACTTGCAATGTGATCAGGTTCATTGATTTTATACGCAGAAAAATCATAGTCAGCTCCTGAACCTTTATCATTATAGATCAAATTTCCACGATTACCTTGTACTGTTAATTCAGCTTTCACACACCTAATAGCATCAAGTGAAGGTTTACTATAACCTGATTGGGCAACAATACCCATCGCAACATAACCTTCAGGTGCCACTGGCAACCAGAAAGAACCATCTTGATCACCACCTGAACCCCAATCACTCCAAATCCAAAGATAATCAACAGGTTTAGCCAGTAAACTCGCATTGTGTTTATCCTTAACTATAATTCCATAGTCAACGCCATTAGGATTAGTCCAATCACCACGAGCAAGTGAGCCTAAAGTATGAAAACCTTCGTATTTAGTTTCATCGGGGACTTTGGGATGTGAAAAACGACCATACATAGTAGAACCAGTGCCTTTACAGTACCATTTATGATCAAATTGGTCTACGTAGGCAATCAATAACCCACTACCATCGTCGAAAATATGAGGATCATAAACTCTAGCTGTAAGCTGAGTGGTTAAATCACTATCAGAGTTCAAGACAATAGTATCAGTGCCTAATGAGTTACCTTTTATACTTATGTAGGAGTTATTCAACTTTCTAACACATCTCTATAATTCTTTCCAATCTTGCCACAAAGGCGGAAAGAATACTGA
>CAZEQQ010000674.1:0-1636 GCA_964514425.1 uncultured archaeon | reverse complement strand
TAGACATAATCAGGATGATCTAATTTCATAATATAGCTTCTTCTGTCTATTTTCTGAAGATGATTTTTCCATTCTTTTCTGATAGTAACAGGCACCAAAAGTGAATTTGCTTCAATAAACATCTTTTGATTTATGAGGTTAAGATATTCAAATTTTAATTCTTTAGGTAAAATCTCTATTCTGGAGTCTGCATCTTCTATTAGGTCTATGATCCATTCTTGTGATAATCCTGTTTCTAATCTTTTCTCAAAGTTACTGGCTATTGAGTTATTGTATCCTCTTTCGAATTCTCTCCATTCTTCCTCATTATATGTTGGAAACACTTCTTCTATGAATTCTTTTAGTTTACATTCTGTTATTGGTTTATTTTCTTCTTTAGTTATTGCTTTTAGTGTTAGTGACACTCTTTCTTTATTATAGATGAAATGATCATTTATGGTTTGAGTAAAGAAAAACACATTATTTTCTTTTTCTACTGAATCTTTTCCTACTCTATTTATCCTTCCTATTCTCTGGATTAACGCATCTATTGGTGCTAGTTCTATATATCCGTATTTATAGTCAATGTCTAAACTTACTTCTACTACTTGTGTTGCTATCAATATTTTTGCTACTATTTCTCCCTCTTCCTCTTTTGCTTCCTTTCCTTTTTCTATAGGTGCAATTTTTCTTTCTTTCTCGTTTCTGTCTTTAAATGAGAATCTGCTATGAAATAGTAAAACATTTTCAGTTTTTATTTCTTCTATTTTCTTTATTCTGTCATAAACTTCCTGTGCTGTTCCCACTGTATTACAAATAAATAGTTGTTTTTCACCTTTCTTGTATCTTTCAATAACAAGGTTTCGTCCCTCCTTCCCATCAATGTAATCAATTATTGTTGCATTTATGCATTTATAGTTATGTCTTTTTTTCTCCAATAACTTTCTATCATCTTCTTCCCTTCTATCTAATTCTAATTCTGGGATCTCCTCACCATCAAATACTTTTTCTTTAATTAATTTTATAATGAAATTTGGCAAAGTTGCTGTCATTATGATAAATTGCGCTCCAAATTTTTTTAGAATTTTCATTAATACAACAATTAATCCTAAAATTCTTGGTTCAAACGCGTGTATTTCATCGAATACTATAACTGAGTCATGTATTTCTAACAATATTCTTTCCCAGTTTTTACCAAATAGAAGTAATCTTAACATTTGGTGCGCTGTTGATATCTTTATTGGATAATATGCTTCATTTGCTAAACTCTTTAATTCTCGAGGATCTATCTTCATTTCTTTTACATTTTCTTTTACATCTGTGTCCTCAAAGAAAGATGCTAAAAACTCCAAATTTTTCGCATGATTTATTCCTACT
The DNA here is from genome assembly GCA_964514425.1 of uncultured archaeon. Taxonomy (GTDB): domain Archaea; phylum Asgardarchaeota; class Heimdallarchaeia; order Heimdallarchaeales; family Heimdallarchaeaceae; genus CAZEQQ01. The sequence continues at coordinate 280 of CAZEQQ010000674.1, read as the reverse complement.
ACTATTCCTTCTTCCTTTGTTAGTTCATATATTCTCCTATACATGGCATTTATACTCGCTTGGTATGGTAGGATGTAAAATAATCTTCCGTTTTTCTTTTGATTCTTTTGTGCCCAAACTAATGCAGCTCTTGTTTTCCCTGCTCCTGTTGGGGCAGTTAGTATTAATGACCCTTTTATTTTACTAACTTCTTTTTGATAAGGATATAGTTTTTCTCCAAAATTATAGTCTTTGAACATTGGTATCTTTATAGGTTCGACTTCCATACTTGAAAGGTGAT
>CAZEQQ010000673.1:0-1637 GCA_964514425.1 uncultured archaeon | reverse complement strand
AATGATTCCAGTTTCGTCTCTGATTGTTATAAAGATGTTGTCTTTTTGATCTCTTATTCTATATACCCATCCTCTGATAGATATATCTTCTGTTTTACTTTCTAAAACTTCTTTAACACTTAAATATTTTTTCATATTAAAATTTCACTTCCTTTTTTTAATTATTAAATACTGATAAACAAATATATTAAAAACAAACCACTTATGTCCTAGTAACGCCATAAAGGTAACAAGACAAAAGCTACACTGCAGAATAAAAAGTTAAGGCCTTACTGGCCATTAATGTTATTGATAATTACAGAAAGTTTTGATTTAAAATCAGAATCCTCTAAAACTATTTTGTATATCATAAATACTTTAATGAAAAGAAAAGTTTATAAAAGAAGGAGATTATTTAGAAGAGTAAAATATAATATAGAAAAAAATTAAAAAGAAAAAGAGAAATAGATTTCTCTTTCTATTAACTTTTGCTTACTTGTGTTACTTGCATCAAAAGGAACTACTGAAAGCCTGGTTGATGTTCCTGCTTCTATTGCGTCTTTGTTGCTTTCAATAAATGCTGTGTCTGAACAAGCGATCTCCAACCCCACTACTTGACTTGGAGTAAGATTGTTTTTCTTTCTCTCTGATTGTATAGCTCGTGTTAGTTCACTTAATTCCCATTCTTCTTCAAGACCGTTTGGAATGTCTAAGTCAAGATAGATTGAAAGAGTTTCACTGATTCTTCCTTCCTCAAAGTTCCCTTTTGGAACTTCTGTTTGAAGAACAATAACTTTAATGTTTGCCATGTTGCTTACAATTTCTTTAACTCCTTCAAGTTTATTTGCTTCTGGTGTTACAACAACTAACTTTGGAAGAACCCATCTTAATCTTTTTTTTGCTCTCTCTCTAGCTGCAAGTGTTTCTTGAACAACATCAAGAGCTATTGTAAAATTTTCTTCTAAATCTTTATCTATTAATTTCACATTAGCTATTGGAAGCTCCTCTAAATGTATTGTTTCTTTTCTATCTTTAAACTTTAAGAAAAGATACTCTGTTAAATGTGGTGCGGCTGGTGAAAGAAGTAACAATAAACCAGAGAAAATATGATTTAAAACATTATTCTTTGTTTCTCTTTTCTTTATTAACTTTAAATATATTCTACTAAAGTCTTCTAAGATAAACTTCTCAATATCTCCAGAGGCTTTAGAAAAGTTACATCCTTGATAATTCTTATGATAACTTTCAACTAAAGAATTATACTTTGAAAGAATCCATTTATCTTCTATCTCTAGTTTATCATTATCAATTGAACTATAGAATTTTTGTTTATCGTCCATCAATGTCATTAATGAATAAATATTTTCTAAAAGATTAAACACCCTCTTAATATCAACAAATTTCTTTTCGTCAATTACAACATCCATTCCGTTATATTCTCTTGCAAAATAATATCTGTAGTAATCTATTGATAATTCAGAAAATCTTTCAAGAAGAGGTCTGTCGTTACCAACAGATTTTGATAATTTCTTCTTATCAACAGCAAGAACCATTCCGTGAAGAGCAACAAACTTATATGGCGCTTTATCAAAACAAATTGCTGAACAAATCATCTGAGAATTCCACCAACCTCTTATTTGGTCACTTCCTTCAAGGTT
>CAZEQQ010000672.1:0-1641 GCA_964514425.1 uncultured archaeon | reverse complement strand
TTCGAAGTGACATATACTTCAAATCATAGCCACTGGTTTGCTACTCTCCCCAATAGTTATTTACCAATCTATACAGCTTATATCAAAACACAATCTCAAAATATTCCTGTTAACATAAGTGGAAATAATTTATTTTGGCATGTAAATAGTAACATATTAACTAATAATCATTGTCTTATCATAGAAACAAAAGGTACATCATATGAAGTTTCCTCTACATCTGAAACCAATAAAATCTACTTTAATATTGTAATAAATCCCCCTGATTATTATTTAAATAATGTTTCATTACTATATCTTTTTAATGAAAGTATTATCAGTTCAGATTATACTTGGATCTTATATTCTAAAAATAAAGATGTTACAAATGAGCATTCATTAACCATAAATGATTTCTATATTTACATAAAAAATATAACCCTTTTTTCAGAAACTTACCTATTATTCGATTTAGAAGGACAAAAATTCGAATCTAAAGAAACTTTACTTACCTTTGTAGTGCCTACCCTTTCTGGAACTCTTTTGCTTTCTAGTAGTGCTATCCTAGGGATTCGCAGTTACAAAAAGAAGAAAAGTTTCATCCTAGAAATTTAAGTTGTGTTATTCGGTTTCTTCACTTTTTCCAATACTTAATGTATGGTAGAACAAAGCAAATATAAGTGCTAATATCAATATTACAATTGTGATTGTGTATATTATTGTAAAGTCCATATTACTCGATTGAGACACATTTTTCCCCTTAATAAGCTTTTCTTTTTGATTTACTTATTTACCCTTTGTATGATAACAGTTATTACACTCGTTTACACATTACTCTCCATTATTATAAATTGAATACTCTCTCTTAGTGCGAAATATTTAAAATAGTTTCATCATTGATGAGAATCAGATAAGAATGACAATGAAATTGCCTTGGTTATTCCCCGGAATCCGTAGACCTAACTTTAATTTACATCAAATAAACTTTAGAGTCCCTACATCCATCCCTCCAAGTATAATATATGTACTCGTATTTGGGATAATTTTCTATATCTATTGTGGTGGAGCTTATGCAATTGTTAACAGGGATTCCATTGCTAGTATTGGAAGTTCTGGTTCAAGACCCGTTTTTATTAACCCTTCAACACAATCCCAATTCTTAATCGAGGGAATAGTAGCTGGTTTTATAATTGGATTTGCAGTTTTGAGTTTATTCCTTTTAGACTATGCTACAAAATTTGCATTTGATGTAAATACCGCACAAAAAATAGAATTTCTCGCAACTTTTCTTACTATTCTTTGGACTATAATACTTCTATTAATATATAGCGCCAAACTTCCATAGATGTTTACAACTGAGGAAGAATCTAGTATACTCTCCTTTTTTGTGGGGTATAAATTGTTTTAATTATAATACTTTTAGAATGTATGATTTATTGGATTTTTTCTTTAGCACTAAAGTTCTATCTTTTCTTTCTATTTTATTACTCTTTACAAAGATTTGTTTTCTGCTTTCTATTTTTTTACTTGGCCTAAGTTTGGGCAAATATCTTTTTGATAAGCGAAGTAAAGTTAAAAAAACCTTATTAAAAAATGGTTTATTCCTATTTATTATATCATCTTTATTTTCTACTTTACTTTTATTTTTGTTAAGTTATTAAC
>CAZEQQ010000671.1:0-1645 GCA_964514425.1 uncultured archaeon | reverse complement strand
GAACAGTTGGAGCCGGCGTTGTTTCAGGTATTAATGAGTAATTAATTTTTAATAACAAACCAAACCAAAACCTTCGCTTGCTGCAATGAGGTAGGCGAAGGTTTTTTTAACTATTTCCATTTAAAAATGTTGACACATTAATTGGGATGTGCTAAAGTCTTAAGGTGCGAAATATATATGAATTTATATAGATGAATCTGAGTCTAAGGAGGTGCGGCAATGAGAGTGGCATTAACGATTGCTTGCACAGAATGCAAGAATAGAAATTACAATACAACTAAAAACAAGAAAAACAACCCAGACAGAATTGAAATGAAAAAATACTGTCCAACATGCAAAACACATACTCTTCACAAAGAAACAAAGTAATCGCAGGAAAAGCAGAAAGGTGTTTGAAAATGACTGTTAAGCAAACTGAAAAACAGGGCTTTTGGGCAAGAACAAAAAAGTTCTTGAGGGCATCCTTAAATGAATTGAAAAAAGTTCACTGGTCAAATAAAAAAGAACTTACTACGTATTCGATCGTAGTAGTAGTTTCTGTATTATTTGTTAGTGGTATTATTTGGATCTTTGATTCTGTGTTGAGTCTGATTATGGGATTCATTATTTAATCGTAAATTGTATTAGGGGGTGGGGGTTCAGTTTTCTAAACGGAACCCTTTAATTATGGAATCAGCTTGGTATGTTGTTCACACTTACGCTGGCTATGAAAATAAAGTCAAAGCCAATTTGGAAAAAAGAATAGAGTCCATGGATATGGGTGACAAAATTTTCAGAATAATTGTTCCTACTGAAGATCAGATTGAAATTAAAAGTGGCGAAAAGAAAGTCAATAAAAAAAGGATTTTCCCGAGCTATGTTATTGTTGAAATGATTCTTACTGATGAATCCTGGTACCTTGTTCGTAACACTTCCGGAGTAACTGGTTTTGTTGGTACAGGTGGGAAACCAGTTCCCCTTATGGAACATGAAGTTCAAAAAATACTTAAAAAAATGGGCGAAAGTACTTTTAAAGGCAAATTAGACTATGAAATTGGTCAGAATGTAAGAGTTATTGATGGACCATTTGAAAATTTTGTAGGTAGTGTTGAAGAAATTGATTTAGAAAAAGGGAAACTTAAGGTTACAATATCGATGTTTGGCAGGGAAACTCCTATCGAACTTGATCATAACCAGGTTGAAGAGGTGTAAATTAAGTATATTAAAGCCATAGGGCTTTTTTATAAAGTGGGAGGATTGAAAAATCCGCTCTTACCACATTAGAATAAGGAGGTGAACCGTGAAATGGCAAAAAAGGTTATAGGATTCATTAAACTTCAGTGTCCAGCAGGTAAAGCTAACCCGGCTCCACCGGTAGGTCCTGCACTAGGTCAACATGGTGTTAATATCATGCAATTCTGTAAAGATTTTAACGAAAGAACTAAAGATGACATTGGTTTAATTATTCCCGTTGAAATCACGGTTTATGCTGACAGGTCGTTTACTTTCATTACAAAAACACCACCAGCTGCCGTTCTGCTTCTTAAAGCTGCAGGTATTCCAAAGGGATCAGGCGAACCAAACAGAAAAAAAGTTGCTAAAGTAAATTCAGCGAAAGTAAGAGAAATTGCTGAATTGAAAATGGTAGACTTAAACGCCGGTTCAG
>CAZEQQ010000670.1:0-1646 GCA_964514425.1 uncultured archaeon | reverse complement strand
CCTACACTAATGGGAATAACATCTCCCACAGTTAAAACACGATCCTCTAACGTTTGTTGAAGCCATGTTTCAATACCTCGAACTTGAATACGTTCAGTAAAAGCAAAAACAATTTTTCTGGCTTTTTTAACATCTTCAGCTTTTTTAATTCGAACTCTATCATCAATACCGACGCTAGCATTAGTTCGAATAACAAAATCCAAACGAATAATACCTTTACCAAAATCTTCTGGGTCGCCACGCCAAACACGTGCGTAAGTTGTTCTTTTACCAATTATTTCTACAATGTCACCTGTTCCTAATCCTAAAGTATCTGCAATATCTTGACTAATACGTACAATGCCTCTTCCAACATCACGTTGAAAACTTTCCTTTACACGGACAATTTGACCTGAATCTTCGCTCATTGTTTTCACCATAAAAAACTAATTGATGGGAATAAAATCGCCATCATTTTTTTTGTTAGAAATCTTCATTGAAATCTCTAAAATCCCATTTTTCATAGATGCCTTAACCTTCTTCTTATCAATTTCATAATTCAAAGGTATAAATGTATCAACTGAACGGGTATTAGTAGCACCTGTGAGTTTAATTCCATCGTTTGAAACTTTAAGATTGATGTCTTTTTTAGTAAATCCTGGTAATTCTGCAATTATATGAATCTCATCATTTTTAATGTCTTCTTGGATATCATAGTCTATGTCTTGTTCTGCTTTTTGTACGTGTGCATCGTTCTCATTAGTGGGTCCGTAGAATGGCAAAGATTTAGTTTGCTCTGGTTCTATGAATGATAGAAAATTGTTGAAAACTTCTGAAAGTTTTGGCAATCTTTCACTAAAGAATGAAAAATCATTTGAGAACTGATTAGAGGAAAACACATCTTCCGTTTTCCTAATCCTATCCTCAATACTTCCTTCATTGAATTGTGATGGATCACCATATTCTTTGTATTCTTCCTTACCTTCAGAATCACGAGAATAATCATACCCGTATTCTGTGTTTTTTCCATTTATATTACTGAAGAATCTAACAGATTTGAATTCTTCAAAGTTGTTTTTATCTTTCTTTTTATTTTGATCTTTCATTTTTTCACCTTACCTTAATGTATAATACATTCGGTATGTTACCTTCTGTATAATACTGTCGATTACATATATAAAAATGTTGTGATTTTACAGTACACAGAATCGATTAAATAGGACAATAAAATGTTAAAAAAGAAAAAAAAGTTGTAGACGGATTATTCTTCTTTTAGTTCATCGAAATCGAACTCTCTTGTTTTAGATTTAAATTGTGGCTCTTTTTCAGTTTTTAACCTGATTTTTTTAGGCTTCTTGTTATTTAAGGATCTAGCATAATTAAACTCCTCTTCGCTTAAAAGCGGTATGATGTTTTCTTCAGGAGAAACCTCTTCTTCATCTTCAAGTTCGTTGTTAACCAGTTCGTAATTATCCATCCATGTTTCTTTATAGTCTATTTCAGGATGACTCTGTTTGTTATGTCTTTTTGATGACATTTTTTTCATACCTATATTAAAATTTGAATGTAAGTATCAATATAATAAATAGCACAGATAATTTTAAACGTTTTGCTTAATAAAAATGTACCTCTAGAAACTCTAAATCAACAAACAACAGAAACGTATA
>CAZEQQ010000669.1:0-1646 GCA_964514425.1 uncultured archaeon | reverse complement strand
TAAACGGTCCAGGGACATATGATTCTGGAGAAAAGCCAAATTTAAACACTAATGTTGGGTCAAAGCTTCCGATTAACGTTGCTGGTCGAACTAAATCAGAGAATGTTACCCAATAAAAACTTCTTTGCAAATCATAAGCAAATTTTCTGCATAATGCAGTTTTACCACATCCTACAGGACCAACTAGTCCAACATATAATCCTGCAGCGTGTGCATCAAGCATCGCTTCGTATGCTTCTTTGTATTGTCCTTCTAACACTAAATTAACGTCTTCTCTAATATCTTCAACTCTTTTAGATTCTAATAATTCTACAAAACTTTTTTGTTCTTCTTTCTTCTTTTCACTCATCTTTTTTCACCTAATTTTCAAAATATATCTCTGCTTTTGTGGGTTCTATTTCTTCTGGTATTTCTAGTTTCAACTTCTTGGTTTTTATGAAGAAACTTTCATATTCCGCTTTTGTTAATGAATATCTATTACCTAAGTTGCATGCTTCTAAGATCTTTTTTCCGTAATATGTTTGTTTTACTGCAGAAAGGTCATATTTTCCTCCTCTAAGCAAAACCTTAGAATTCTTTAATTCTTTAACTCTTAATGCAGCTACAACTTTAAATAGAGGATTCCATCTTACAAGTTCTTTAAGTTTGTCAAAGTCATACTCTAAATGTTCTTTACCATTAATTTGCAAATTTTTAATGAGTGCTTTCATTAACAGATTAAGCATCTCTCTTTGTGCTTTTGCTGTGTCTTCTTTTTCTTCTAATAGTTCTAAAGAGTCAATAAAAAGCTGCTCTATTTTCTTACTTTTATAAGGAAACATTATTTCTAACTCATTATATTCCCGAGCAAACAATAACTTAACTTGTTTAATTACTTCTTCAAATTGTTTTTTAATTTCGCGTTTCTCACTATTGTATTGGTCGATTTGTTTATACTTTTCATATTCTTTAAGCAATTGCTCTAATTCATTTTCTACTGCTTCTTGCTCATCCTCTAGGTTTAGAATTTCTTCCAGTTCATCATTCATTCTTCTCACCTCTATTTTTTATAGTGTTTACAACTACCATACTTTCTTGACCCTCTCGTTCTATTTCTATATAATTTGGTATTGTAAGATCTTTTGGAAAATCATGATGTGTCACCACTAGAGATTGTGGGCATTGGGTTATTTTCTCAAAAGACAACAAGATTCTTTCTCTGTTCTTTACATCTGCTCCATAAGTCGGTTCATCTGCAAAAATAAAAGGTAGTCCTTTTGCATAACTTCCTAAGGATAGTCTAAATGCTAATCCTAATAGTAATTGCATTCCTCCTCCTTGATACACTGAAGCAGGCACAAATGTTTTCCAATCTTTTGGTTTTACTTCCATTGAATAGTCTTCAGGTTTGATTTTTAAAGCTACTATTTCGTCTTGTTTGAAAGAATCTCTATAAAATTCCATTGTTCTCTCAGAGAGTGACTTAGCAGCGTTTTCTCTTATTTTTCTTAAGACTTCTTTGAATGCTTCTGCTAATTTTTCATATTTAGTTACTATACGCTGTACTTGTGCCAAGTGTTTTAGCTTTGATGAGTTTTCACCTATCAAAGTGTCTGTCTCGATTATTCTTCTTTGCTTTTCAAGCATTGTTCCCTCTAGTGTTTCTG
>CAZEQQ010000668.1:0-1647 GCA_964514425.1 uncultured archaeon | reverse complement strand
AGAGTGGGTAATCTTTCTGGGGTGAACATACAGTATTCGCAGTATTTAGATGCCCTAGGGAAAACTGTACCCCGTCAGGACCAGCTTAAAAACAAGAATATTCATTTCGTGTATCTCAAGCACGAGATCATAAACCTGATATCAAGAAAAGGATATTCTAAAACATTCTATCATAACATATTCACTGCAGATGAAACTCATTTCGCTACGTTCGACAAAAGTGATTTGAAACCATTTATTGTAGACTGTAAAGAAACATTTGTTATTATAATTGCTACGTGCTTAAGAAAATTAAAAATAAGACCTTAAGAAAGTATTAGAGCTTTTATACTCTATTTGGATCTTGCAAGACACACAAGATATGTTCATTTTTTGCATCTAATAAATTTGAAAAGTCTATAGACAAAAAATAATCATTATGTCTTTTGTTTTATTTTTTCAAATGCAAGCTTGAACATTGTTTGCTCTTCTTTATCGAAACTATTAAGGGCTAAAGTGGAAGTTACGTATACCACTGCTCCTAATATTACATTCCTGACTAAAGAGAACATATCATGTGAATCCAGTAAAAACAGGAAAGAACACATTACTATGGATGAAAGTACACATTTTGAAATAAACACCCAATCAATGTCTGGCTTTAAATACTTAAATGATACTTCAGCACATATTATTACCATTAACAAATAAGATGCAAAAGTTGCTATAGCAGCACCTACAATTCCAAAAGAAGGGATCAAAGAAATATTCAATATTACATTCAAGGAAGCTGCGAATAACTGAATGAACAAATTGAATTTCGTTCTTTTAACCAAATGAGTGATATTGATCAATATCTGAAAAACTCCAGCTAACAAGCCAGAGACCGCTATGAACGGAATGGCATTACTACCTGATGCAAATTCAGATGTTGTTATAATAACTAAGAGTGGTGCGGAAAGAAAAGCCAAACCGAAGGTTGCAGGAATTGCGGCATATAAGAAATACTTAAGTGACCTTTCAATGTAAACAGCAGCCTCAATATGTTTCCCCTGGTTATAGAGCCTTGAAAGTTCAGGAAATAATATAAATTGAATAGGTATGATTATGAAATTGATTAGATTCCCAATGCTGTAGGATGCAGAATAAATTCCTGCAGCACTTAATCCTATAAAATAAGTCACCATATATCTGTCACTGGAATCTGTAACCCACCTTATCACTGAATTTGGTGTCAAAGGTAAGCTATATCTTAAGATCTCCTCGATGCCTTGGAATTTTGGAAGTGAGAAACCAATATCTGAAATTATTAAATGCATTGAAATGATGAACAATGCTGACTGGATCAATATTAAAGAAATTATGATAGATAGAAGTCCAAAACCTAGATAGAGCAAAAATATAGTGATCATAAGATGGCCGACAGACTTGAGAATAGTAAGGATGGAGAATGTAGTGATTTTCTGGAAGATCCTGAAATAGAAAAGTGCTATCTGATCGACAGCTAGAAGTAAGACCAGAAAAGATCCATATTTTATAAAATATGATGCATCCGGATCTCCAAAAACTATCTGTGCCAAATGATCGGATACTAAATAGAGCATTGTTGAAATAATAGCTCCAGCAAAAAATACTATGAAGAGAACAGAGTAAAATGTCTCTCTTACT
>CAZEQQ010000667.1:0-1648 GCA_964514425.1 uncultured archaeon | reverse complement strand
GCTGTTAAACAAAGGAAACTCGCTGAAACGAAAATAAAAAAATACGAAAACGAATTAAAAAGGAGTGGGTCGTCGGATATTCAATCTTTGCAAATAGAAAGAGAAAAATTAGAACGAGAGGTTTCGGAATTAGACACCAAGATTGATTCTGCGAAGAATGATAAAATAGATTTTATCCTAGAAATGACGCCTACTATTTTAGCTTACCCTGCTCTAAAAAATACATTGAAAGAGGCTGCTACACTAAAAGAAAAAGGCTTTATACCTGCCAAGTACAAAAAAAAGTTTCTAGAAGATTTACTTGAGGATGGTGTGTGTATATGTGGTATGAAGTTATCGGAAAATGATAAATGCAAAAAAACCCTTGAGGAACTTTGGGAAAAAACTAGCAATTTAACAGATATTGGGGATGAAATAGGAACAGAACACGCTTCAATAGAATCATTGCTGGAAAAATTAAATAATTTTAGAGATAAGCAAACAAAGCTTGGAAAAGAAATTCGATGGTTGGAAAAAGAAAGAGAAAAGAAAAGCAAACGCCTCAAAGAAATTAGTATTCGTCTCACAGGGTCTGAAATTGAGAAAATTAAAGATTTTGAAGAAATGTTACAAGAAAATAAACGTCTTCAATTATCCAAAATTAGAGAAGAAGCGGAATTAGGGGCTCAAATAAAATCTACTAATGTAATTATTGAGAAATTGAAGAAAAAAAGAGATAAAGAAATGCAAAAAAATGCAGAACTAGAAAATTTAAAGGATGTTGTCTTATTCTGTGAGACATCTTTAGATGTATCAAAAGAACTTAAGAAAGAATTAATTGAAGATATTAGAGTAAGAATAGAAAAAACTACTAAAGAACAATTTTTAAAACTCAATTGGAAAGAATCATTTGTAGATGTGCTAATTGATGATGATTATGATGTAACTGTTGTTAGAAAATCTGGAAGAGTTAGTGATGCAAATGGATTGTCTGCTGGTGAAAAACTCGTATTAGCTCTATCTTTCATGGCTGCTCTAAACCAGATTTCAGGGTTTGATCTGCCGATAATTATTGATACACCAATGGGCAGATTAGACAAGGAAATTAAGTTAAATATTGCTCAAGTTCTCCCTAAATATTTAGAAGATAAGCAAATAACACTCCTTGTCACTGGAGAAGAATATTCATCTGAATTTAGGGATAAATTGCATCATAGAGTTAGTAAGGAGTATATTATTAATGTAGTACAAACTGAAAATGGAAACAAGTCGGAGGTTGTTTTGCATGGCTCTTGATGACAGAGTATATATAAGTGAATCAGATAAAGCTATTTATGATCGCTTGAAAAAATATGTTGATGGACCACTAAAAGGCAGGAAGAACAAAGAACTATTTATGATGGCTATGATTCTTGGTTATTATAAAACAGGTGTTCGGAGTGATTTGAAGAAGCCAAAAGATTATGATCATGTAGAAAATCTTGGTCCTGAAAGAAGAACGATCATTAAGGCTATTGCAGTAGCTGAGGAGGGCATGGAAGTTTTAAATGATGAAGCACAAATTTATAGTATAGCAAATGAATATGCAGCTACAGGAATAAAAATTTTAGAAGGTATGGCTAACGATCCGGATTTTGATTTCATAAAAAAATTAGAAAATATCCTTGTG
>CAZEQQ010000666.1:0-1649 GCA_964514425.1 uncultured archaeon | reverse complement strand
TACCTAATTTAGTTTTGGAACTTTACATTTATGGAGTATTTATAGGTAATCAAACTACTGATCTTCTTGGCAAAGTTGCATGGATGATAGATATAATTCCAGGAGAAATATTCATTTCATTAGTTTTCAAAGAAACACTGATTTATAATCCAAGTAATAAAGATTCTTCAGTAATTTGTGAAAAAGAGGGAACTCAAATACAAGTGATTCATAGTCTAATTTTCACCGATTTAGAGTTAGAAATTCATCTATCTAATGTAAATCATAGCATAATTGGAAACAAGTCTATCGACATTTATCTAAATGGGTCATTCACACTAACAGGTACAACTGATAGTGGTGGTTACCTACTGGTTGAACTAAATTTAATTCCAGGATATTACTTCATTGAAATTGTATTTACGGGAGATTCGCACTATTCTTCTTCTTCTTCTGATTTTGAACTCTTAGTAGAAAAAATAACAACAGAAATCGAAAACGTTATCAGTTTATTAAATCAAACGAATCTTCATATTAGCGGTATTTTAAGTAGTTCTAATGGTACAGATTTATCAAATAGTCCCTTAGAATTGTACGTTAATGATACTTTAGTTCAAACAACTTTAGCAGAAAGTTTTGGGAATTTTACGTTTCTCATTGATCTTTTACCGGGCTACTATACCATCAATCTAAGTTACAATGGTAATGAACATTATTTTGGTTGTTCCTACAGCTTAGTCTTAACAGTTGAAAAAATTGAAACAACTATAAGTACTGATATCACAGTAGAAGTTAATTCTGCCTTCCTTGAAGCTATTTTATCAAATATTAATGGTTCAGTTATTGCAGAAGCTCAAATTGATATCTATCTTAATGGAGTGTTCATAGAAAGCAAAATTACTGATCAACATGGTAAAATAGTTGTTGATGTTCTTCTTAATCCTGGCAATTATTCCGTAGAATTTGTTTTTGGTGGTGATACGGTTTATCAAGGAAATACCTCTTTTGTTGATTTTATCATAAATAGAATAGCCACTACGATTTATCTTGATAGTGCTGTGGACGAATTCACTTTAGAACTCACTGCTATCTTAGAAGCTGCTAATGGTTCATTACTAAGCAATACTGAACTTGAAATCTGGATTAATGGGACATTGACAGACATTCTTTCAACTAACGTCAATGGACAGATCACGATTGATATTGATTTAGTACCTGGTGTTTATGTTATTGAAGTAAAATACGCAGGAAATGACTACTATCTAGCAAGTTTTAGCAAAGAAAATGTTGAAGTCCTAAAAATTGAGACTGAACTAACTACCACAATTACTGTAAATGAATTTGAATTATACATTGATGGTTCTCTCCGCTCAATAACAAATAAGAGTTTAGTAGGATATCAAGTGGAATTATGGGTCAATAATTCTTTAGTAGAAACAGTTTCTACGGATCTTAATGGAGAGTTTGATTTCTTTGTTAATCTTATACCAAACTATTATGTTGTTGAAATAAGATATACGGGTAATGATTATTATCTACAAAGTTCAGAAGTTAATAGTGTTGAAATAATCAAGGTAGGAACAGAGATACAATCTACAACTTCTATAAATGAAATGGATGTGAATATTAATGGTTTGCTCTATTCCTTAAATAGCAACGCTTTAGGGGGA
>CAZEQQ010000665.1:0-1650 GCA_964514425.1 uncultured archaeon | reverse complement strand
CTATAAGCCAATCCCTCAACCTTTGCTAATTCAACAAGTAATCTAAAAGTTTCTCTGAACTTCTTAGCTGTTATCCACAATAAACTAGAGATACCAAAAAAACCATAGGTCATATCGGGCATGTTATCTATAGATATATCGGAATAGAGAACACCCATATATTCTGCAGGAAGAGAACTAATCTGTACATTTTTTGGGATAGTAGAAGCAAAAGTATCGATCATATCCCTCCCTATTTCACTTTCAGTTTTAATATATTCAATGTAACTTTCAGATAACGTTTTTTCCATTTTTTCTCTTAAGTTTTTTACTTCTGCAATAATTATTTGTAACTTCATAAGAAGCGCATCATATTTATCTTTTAGTAAATCGTATGCTTTTTCTACTAGTTCTAATTTTTTTCTATAGAGCATAAGATTAGATTTAGTTGTAGGGACTGAAACTGGATCGACCATTCAATCACCACGATTCCAATATTTCTGTAGCATTTCAATGGGAATTTTAGTTAACTCTTTTTCAGGTAAGATATGTAAGAGTTTCCAACCTAAATCAAGAGAATCTGTAAGTGAAACATATTGATTACCTTGATTAACAAAAGTTTCTTCAAATTTATCGGCAAATTCTAAGTATTTCTGATCTAAAGCATTTAATTCTTTTTTTCCTATTACTTCTGCTAATTTCCTTTTATTTAGACCTTCAGCATAGGCTGCATAAAGCTGATCACTAAGTTTGGTGTGATCCTCTCTTGTTGTATCCTTTCCTATCCCGTCTTTCATTAGACGACTTAAAGAAGTTAATACATCTATTGGGGGATAATAACCACTATTATGCAAAATCCGATCTAAAACAATTTGACCTTCTGTAATATAGCCAGTCAAATCAGGAATAGGATGAGTTATATCGTCATTTGGCATAGTAATATTAGCAATTAAAGTAATACTTCCATCACATCCACTCAAAATTCCTGAACGTTCGTATATTTCAGCTAAATCACTATACATGTAACCAGGATAACCCTTTCTTGCAGGTATAGCATCAAGAGACATTGCAACTTCTCGTAGCGCTTGACAATAATTAGTTATATCTGATAAAATGACTAACACATGATATCCTTTCTCATAAGCTAAATATTCAGCTGTAGTCAGAGCTACCCTAGGTACGATTAATCTTTCTGCAGCACTATCACTTGCAAGATTTACAAATAAAACAACTTTATTGGCTATTCCTGTTTCTCTAAAAACATTTTGGAAATAAATGTAGTCATCATTGGTTATACCCATAAAACCTACAACAACAGCAAATTTGGTATTGGAGTTAGGGTTGTTTTCAACGATTTTTGCTTGTTTTATTATTTGTCCAATCAATTGGTTGTTAGGCAAACCTGCTCCTGTGAAGATGGGTATTTTTTGCCCTCTAATAATTGTATTCATCACATCAATGGAAGAAATGCCCGTTTCTATGTAAGATCTAGGATAAATTCTAGCTGCGGGATTCATAGGATTACCATGGATTTCACGAGATATTTCGGAATAAATGGGAGGTAAACCGTCCAAAGGATCACCTATCGAGTTAAATATCCTCCCAATCATATCTTCAGAAAGAGAGAGATGCATGGTTCTGCCAAAGAATTCAGTTTCAGCAGTTTCTTTT
>CAZEQQ010000664.1:0-1651 GCA_964514425.1 uncultured archaeon | reverse complement strand
TGGTATATGCATTTAACATTAGCACTAAAATTAAAAAACAAAGGACAATAGTAATAACATTGAGTATATACTTATGCTTCAATTTAGACATTTACTACTCAAAACAATAATAGGTAAAACAACTATATTAATCTAAGCAAACATAAGAGCAAACACGATAGTTGAATTATCTCTCATATCTCAATATATCCCGATTTGTCGATGAAAATAATTAATGTACAATAATTTAACTGAATTAATCGTCTCTTTTCTGTAAATCAATCCCCTATTTTAGATTTATCTGCATAAAAAACTTATATTCTTCGAAAATTACTAAATTAATAATGACCGATTTTCTAATTCAAAATTATTCTGATATTGATATAGTAAAACTTACTAAACTGCTTAACACTTGTTTTAAATCTTCTTTTAGTATAGAACACTATAAACATGCAATTTTGCAACGATTAGATCTTGATATCGAAGGTTCAATTATTGTAACTAATTCTTCAGGAGACTATATTGCTAATTACACTCTTGCTAAACAAGTTATCTTTATAGAACATGAGACTTTTAC
Organism: uncultured archaeon; assembly: GCA_964514425.1. Classification (GTDB taxonomy): domain Archaea; phylum Asgardarchaeota; class Heimdallarchaeia; order Heimdallarchaeales; family Heimdallarchaeaceae; genus CAZEQQ01. The sequence goes on along the minus strand of CAZEQQ010000664.1, from coordinate 1,095 downwards.
TGCTTTAACAATCAATTATGTCGCTACTCATCCTGATTATGCAGGAAAAGGGTTAGCTAAAAAACTCACACAAATGGCAATTGATTATGCAGAAAATCAGTCATATGATGGACTTCTGTTATCAGCCGATGTAAGTTATCATGCTCTAAAAATTTATGAGAAAAAGGGGTTCAAAGAAGTTAAACGCCTTAACATTCTTTTTCGTCCTGTTAGTGCAAAAAATGTTCTCTTTTATCTTAAATTTCCTTTCACTCTTCTCGTTCCAATATCCGTCTATAGTTATATTAGAGAAAAACTATATAAACAAAGTAAAATTCTCCCACAAGAATTGAACGTAGACTTGCATGAAAGTTATTTTGAGAAAATTAATGAATTTTACAAAGATTATAATGGTAGCATAGAGTATTCTCCTTCTAAATGGAAATGGATAGAAACTGCCCCCACAGCTTTAGATTTTTCTAAAACATTTGTTATTTTAGATGAAAAAGAAAATACTATTATTGCTGGATGTAGGGTAAAAGCTTTAGATGTTTATATTTACTCTAGAAAATTTAAAACAGGAGTGATTTCTGATCTTTTTGCTTTTGGAAAAAATGAAAAAGAAACTAAAATGCTTCAAAAAACCCTTATTGGACATAGTTTAAAATTCTTAAAAAAGAAAAATATCCCAATAGCTCTCACTTTTCTTTCACCTTTGTGTTCAACGTATAAAGACTTCAAACGTTCTGGTTTTATTTCCGTTGCGAAAAGTGCATACATGATTCATTCCCTTTCAGAAAAATTGAAAAAAAATTTAAACTCAGATGAAATAAATACTAAACCTTGGTATTATATACACGATAATGTCATAGGAATTCCATAAATAGTAAGGTTCATAATGTCTTTCATAGGTGGTGTAAATGAAATTAGAACAATTTCTTAAATCTCTTTCAATCGGTGAAAAAATCACATTACATCATCTAGAAAAGAAGTTTAAAAGAAGAACAGAGGAAATTGAACAAGAACTTAAACAGTTGCTTTTAGCAGAACCTAACTTAGGTTTTTATTATTCTCCTACTCAAATATTTATTCGTGGGAGTAATGATGAAAGGAAGG
>CAZEQQ010000663.1:0-1652 GCA_964514425.1 uncultured archaeon | reverse complement strand
ATGTAGCTCTTTCTCTCGTTTAATGAAATCATGAGTTGAAGTGACAGATCAGATAAAGCAGCGTAAATATCTTCAAGTTCGTATTCTAATCCTTCTAATTTCTCATCTTTCAATTGTTGTATATATTTAGGAAATTCATCTTCAATCTCATTCATTAAATCCATTAATTGTAGTTCTATAGGTAAAAGATATACCTCTTCTTCTTGTAACTTTTCAATACTTGGTTTTATGGGAATCTTCTGTAAAGTTTCTATCGCATAAGCCTGTATCATTTTTATTCTTGTAACAGGATCATATCTATCACTCTGTTCTACGGAGTAACGAATTTCATCACTTAGCACTGAATCATAAATGGTTTCAACAAAAGCTTTATCCTCAGGGGTTTTAAGAATGTTTTTCAAAAATACAAGAAAAGATGAACTCATTAACACTTCTATTCCCAATCTATCACAAGTTTTTACAAGTTTAACATCACTTGTGATAATCTTCCCTTTTGTTTTTTGTGCCACAATGAGATTAGTTAAATCATTAAATTGAGGGAGTTCTCCATCATCGATTTCTTTCCTTTCTTTGAACTTTCTTACTTCTCTCATCTCTACTTTTTCTACTTTCACAAATTCAAGGATTCTTCTCCTTAGATACCATCTCAACTCTTGAATTATAATATTTGAAGCAACTAGTTTGATGTTCTCTTTTTCTACAAGTTGTATAAACTGTTTAAAATTTTCAGGATTTTTTTCAAAACCACTAATAAAGAAATTTGTATCAACAACATAAACTTGAGGTTTTGATTCTCCTGTTGTCATCTCTTGTTCAACTTTTTATTGCGTAAACGAAAATATATGACAGTGACATAAAAGGTTATCCCTAAAAAAACATAGGTTGTAGGTTGGGGTGGTAAGTCTTCAACATACTGCGGTTTTGTTATATCTTCAAGGATTGATTCAATTGTATAATTGTAACTATAAATTTTTTCTCTCTTTGGATCATCGGGTATGAAATAAGAATGATGGTTTTGAGAATAGAAGGAAGAAAAAGAGATCAATTCTCCTGTTTTATTAAAAACCATCCACAAGTTTGAATTGTAAGTCCTATTAAGCACATAAATTTTGCCACTTACAGGCATGCTTTCATTTCTGGTAAATTCGAGTGTGAAATCAGCCAATAGGTGTAAATGTTCGTCTATTGTTTGTAGCTGTATCTGTAAATCAATATCATTAATCGTATAAACAGGTACAGTAGAGCCAGGTACACTTAATGTAAAATAGAATCCTTTCATTTCGTCCTTTAATTGCAGCCATATTTGATTTATCAAACTTATTAATCCTTCATAATATTCTTTATGTAGATGAAGAAAGGGAGGGAAATAACTTACAAGTGTATTGTGTATGGGAGTATCCGTCGAATAGTTTAATGTGTTATTGTTTAAAATATAAAGTGTTGCTTCATAATAAATACCTACTATTTTCTTTAAATCATAATACATCCCTTGGGTTTGATTAATTCCATTTATCCAACCTTGTAGATTTGTCATGAAGTTTGTTTGTTCGTCTGAATTCAAAGTTAAATCATAGTTCATCCCTGAATTAGTTATGAAGAAATTAATCTTATCGGGAATATTTTTTACTATTTTTTCATATCCTAATAAACTT
>CAZEQQ010000662.1:0-1658 GCA_964514425.1 uncultured archaeon | reverse complement strand
GAAACTTCATTGTTTTCTCTTTTGATTTTCCCATTCTTTTTCCTCCCTCTCCATTCTTTCGATTTCTTTAACAATTTCCAAAAATCGCTTATCAACCTTGGAAGAATAACGAGCTGCATAAATTGCTACTATTATTGCAATGACTAATAGTATCAGCTGTGCAATTAACATAAAATCCATATTCATAAAGTTTAATCAGTATTTCAAAGAGCAGCTGGGAGTTAATCTCCCGGGGTTATTCTGTTAAATATTGGAGCGTTATAAGCAGGTTTTGTCCTGTTTATCGTTATATTTGTTTGTTGCTTGTTGGTAGCATGATGCAAATATATGTTATTCGCAAGTAATTTGCAAGCATAATGCAAGTATTTTGATGAAAATTTTTATGGGCATCTCTCAAAGAATATCACAAATCATTAAAGAAAAGGGCATTACGCAATACCAGCTTTGTGCAAACACAGGGTTAGAAGAATCTGTTTTATCTCGTATTATAAACGGAGAAACTAAAAAACCCAGACAAAAGACTGTTGAATTAATTGCAAACTACTTGCATATTAACCCCGAGTGGATCTTAACAGGAGAGGGGAACAAACACCTAGAGGAAGAATCTACCGACCTCACTCAGGAGCTAATACTAAGTCAGCAAAGAACAATTGAAAATTTATCTAATGCTATCCGTTCTCAGCAAGATCTGATCAATCGGCTGGTGAAGCCAGATGTTTCACAATAATATATTATTGCCGTATACTCGAATAATATAATTATTTTATATCTTTGAATAGGAAAATCATTACCTTTGCACACTTTTTGAGAGACATGTGTCATAGACATCAGTTAAAAAAAAGAACTAATAACTGTCTATATGCTTAAAGATCAATTTAATTGGTATTTGGAAAACCAATCAGAATTAGTAAAAAAATATAACGGCAAGTTTCTTGTTATCAAGGACAAATCGGTTGTAGGTGTGTATGACAGACAAGACAATGCTTTAATGGAGGCTGAGAAAAAATTTGGCTTAGGCAATTTTATTATCCAAGAATGCTCTCCAGGGGAAGGGTCATATAGTCAAACTTTCCACTCTCGTGTCGCATTCGCATAACATGAGCACACGCAAACCTCAGTCTTTTACAATTGAATATTCAGGTCTTGTTAACATGCTCAAATCAGAGTGTGGTATTTGTAAAGGATATAATCCAAGAACTGACACAGGCGAACACCCACAAGTTGAAAGCTTTTTAGCATTATGGGATACTGGCGCGACCGGTTCAGTAATTACAAAAAATGTTGTCGACAAATTAGGACTAATTCCCACAGGCTTCACGAAGGTGTATCATGCAAATGGTGATTGTACAGTAAATACATATTTGATTAATATTTTGTTACCAAATAAGGTTGGGTTTCATTCTTTACGTGTTACAGAAGGTGTTTTAAATGGGGCTGATGTTCTTATTGGTATGGACATAATCGCCAGGGGTGATTTCGCTATTAGCAATTCAAACGGTAAAACAAAATTTACATTTCAGATTCCTGCTACTCATGATTTCGATTTTGTTAAAGAAGAAATCACAAAAGCTCATACACCTATCGTAACTTCTAAAGTACCTGGAAGGAATGATCCTTGCACTTGTGGAAGCGGTAAAAAATTTAAACATTGTTGCGGA
>CAZEQQ010000661.1:0-1659 GCA_964514425.1 uncultured archaeon | reverse complement strand
CTCCACCCAAAAAAGTTATGCTCAAGAGTGTAATCGATCTTAGTTGAGTTAACAATAAAAATACACAAACTTTAATATAAGTCATAAACAATACTAAATAAATCCTATTAATAAAGTTGGTAATTGAAATGTTCTTTTGGTTTGGTTCCCCTATTAGTAGTTCCCCCAGTATTAGTCAAATATCAAAATATTGTGATAAAAATACTGGTATACTAGTAAATGCCGCTGATATCCTTACTAAACCAAAAATAAAACAGAGAATTTTACGAGAAGGATTAAGAGAATTTTTAGATACAAAAGCAAAAATTATTATGGATAGTGGAGGATTTATTTTTCAAAAAAGAAGTGACTTATCAATAACTATTCAAGAATTAATAGAACTATACAGAAATACCGAACCTGATATAGTAGTATCTTTAGATCATCCAATTCACCCTAGTTTATCTAAAGAAGTGAATTTGCAAAGAATAGAAAAATCATTGACTAATATTGAATTAATGCTAAAAAATGATCTTAATTCTACCTTTATACCCGTCATACATGGTTATTCACTTGAATCAATTTGCGATTTTTCTAAGAAAGTGAAATTTTTATTCAGTGAATATAAAAATTCGACCCCTGAATGGGTAGGCTTAGGTTCTCTGGTACCTCTTTTAAGGACACATAAGGGTTCTATTTCGATACCTAAAGGAATTGTTAAGGGTGACTTAACTGCTGTAAACTTTGTTTTTGTAGCAACTTCTTTGGTTAAAAAATTATTCCCAAAAAGTATGTTGCATGTGTTTGGAGTTGGAGGAACAACAACAATGAACCTTATATATGCTTCTGGAGCCAATTCAATTGATTCTGTTGGGTGGAGAATGAAAGCTGCGTATGGAGCTATACAATTGCCAGGTTTATCTGATAGATTTTTACATGAAAGAAAAAACAAATCTAGAAAAGTTTTAGAGCCAAATCATGAAGATTTGTTTTTAAAATGTAATTGTGGAATTAAACCTCATACTAGAAAAACCATTGATAGCTCTTTCAATAGTCGTGCAATTCATAATGCTTATGTGTATAAGCAAGAATTTCTCAGAATACGAAGAAACTTACCTCTTAATGATGAAAAACTATTAGATCTGCAGAATTACTTATATACTTCCCCCTTAAAAAAACAAATTCCATTAATTGTTGACTTGAACAATGGTTTTTTTACTAATTACAATGGAATTCAGAGCAAAATAGAAGAAATATCCTCTTTTGACTAAATTATTTGTAAGTTTAAATATAAATTATAGTATGATTTATTAATGAATAGTGACTCAAAAATTCATCAAAATGTGGGTAATTTTGAAATTCTGGAACGTTATTTACATGATTTCAAAGATAAAGACATTGACTTTTTTTATGATTTCATTCAATTTTTGTTAGCTCATGAAACTCAAAAAATAGGAAAAAAAACTCAATTTTATTTTGAAAGAGATATACATAAAACTCATTTGATGATGAAAATTGCAATTAATAACGGATTTATCGAAAATAATAGTTTGTTTAGATTAACAGAAAAGGGGAAAGAATTTATTAAATACATGAAATGTAAATATTAGGTTTAACCAATATTACGACTATAACAAAGTCTTAACTTTTAATTATATCTCTCACTAACAAACCTCATAT
>CAZEQQ010000660.1:0-1671 GCA_964514425.1 uncultured archaeon | reverse complement strand
CAAAAGTAATTGTAATAAGAGCTATTCCTGGAACATAAGTTGTAATACCCAGTGCAATAAAAATGGTAGAGACGACTCCTATAAATGATGCACCAATCAAACTTAAGAGAGCATATTTTTTCAGTTCTTTAGGCGCAGAAAGAAGAATTTTGATCATATAATAGAACATTATTAACCCTGTTGAGAGAGATAAGATACCAACTACAATTCTTAAATCAGAAGCCATGGAAACGGATGGATCACCATTAGGAAAAACATCATCGATCACAGAATTTGGTTGGAGAACAAAAATAAGCACTAAAGTGCTAATAGCAGTGAAAAAGATTAACTTTATGGGTTCAACACGTTCAATACTAATTGAATCAAGTAAAAGAGAAATAGCAAAAGCAACGCCAATAAGAGGGAAAAGGTGAGCTTTAAAGAAACTTTTGTCTAAAAGAAGGTAAGCCAAAAAACCTCCAATAGCCCAAAGAGACAAGAAAAACCAAGTAAAAGAAAAGTAAAGGAGAGTTCGATCTCTGATCTTAAAAAAGTAAAAAAGTGTTATTCCTAAACTAAATAGAACAGGAAAAATAGATACTAAACCTAAAATGCTTTCAATAGTCCAATTCAATGTCATAATTTAACCCTATTTTTATCTATCACAGAAAGAAGTGTGTCAATGTAAATAAAGGTAATGCAAGAGGTAAAGAAAAAAAAGAGAAAGAATATTTAAGAAGGAAAGAGAGAAGAAGAAACAAATTGAGAAGGATTGAGAGAAAAAGAAAGAGAAAGAATAGAAGAAAAGAGGGAAGAAAACTAAAATTAAGGAAAATATTATAACATGAAAACACAAACAAAATTTGTCCAATAATGATAGTGAAACATTTTCAAGAGGAACACATAGAAGAAGCAGCTCAAGTGTTCATAATCAATTATCAAAAGTTACGAGAGAAGTATCCTTCTTTACCTCAAAGATTTGCCAAAAAGGAGACAATAGCACCAGCACTCAAAAAAATGATTAAACAATTTCCTTCAGTAGTTGCAATAGAAGAAGGAAAAGTGTTAGGATATCTAACAGGTTACAATGACATGGAAGAATTAAAAGGAAAAGAGAAAGGAGTATATGTTCCTGAATGGGCGCATAGTGTAGAAAAGAGTGAGAAAAGAGAAGAAATATACCATAAATTATATAGTAAAATAGCACAACAATGGCTAGAAGAAGGATGTTACACTCATGTTTTTTCGTTCTTTGCTGATGATTGTAAACTCAAAGAATTGTTGTTTGATCTTTCTTTCGGATTATTAGTAATAGACGCAATAAGAACGATTGAACCCCTAAAAAAACCTACTAAGACAACATGTTCGTCTAAATCAACATTAATCATTAACGAAGCAACAGAAAAAGATTTACTATCCATAAAAAAATTAGACACACAATTAGTTCAACACTTACGATCATCTCCAGTGTTTCTACATGTTAAAGATGAAAATGAAGAGAAAGAAACAATAGCAGAAATTGATGAAGAATTCAAGTCTCAATATATTAATTCGAATGTTAAAACTTTTCTAGCACAAGAAAAAGAAGAAGGAAGAGAAAGCAACACAGTAGCAGGAATAAGAGCTCTATTACACAAAGGTTCAGGTTGCACTATTGTTCAAGATCAAGGGACCTTAGGAATAAATTTCGCT
>CAZEQQ010000659.1:0-1677 GCA_964514425.1 uncultured archaeon | reverse complement strand
GGTGACTAATGCGATATGGAAAGAGGGGGGAACAGCAATAATAAATTTAGAAGAGAAAAATTCTAATTGTTTAGAAGCAACGAAGTTATTTCTATTAGAGATATCACTTTTACAAAAAACAGTATCTGAACAAATAATAGATGAAACATATCATAATTTCGTTAGTAAGCATTTGCAACCAGTAATTAAACATCTTGAAAATGAGAGACAAGCAATAATAGATGACAGATTTATACCTGAATGCAAATATGAAATTTATGGAGAATATGAACAAGATACAAATCTTGTTAAAGTAGCATTAGAAGATGCTTCAAATAACTTTCTAAGAGAGGGTGCTCATGTAAGACCAAAATGGACTAATGAGAAAAGGTATGAGAAAGCTATTACAGAACTTGTCCTTGAAGATGAAGAGATAATACTTATTCCTAAAGAAAGGGTAGTAGACTGGCCTGAAAGGGGGATCCTTCAAGTTGCTCCAAACAGTTATGAAAATAGAATGAAGCGTGAAGCTATTTCGAATTTAGAGAATCCAACAAAAATTCATCACCAAAGAATTTTAGATTTGCTGTCAAGAGCTAAAGCTCTTCCAGAAGTTGAACCTATTGATGTAGTGAATATAAAGAATATATTTCAACGAGATGATAGAGAAAGCAAATTGCAATGTAAAGCTCTAGATAAAGTATTCGGTTCAAATGACTTATCCTTAATACAAGGACCTCCAGGAACAGGAAAGACAGAAGTAATCTGTGAAATGGTGTTACAAATAATAAGAAAAGGAGGAAGAGTATTACTTACATCTCCAACTAATGTTGCAGTAGATAACGTCCTAGAGCGGTTATACTCAGAGGTTGGAGTTAGACCGATTAGAATCGGAAAGTCAGATCAAATAGATTTACCTGAAATAAAAGAGTTATTACTATCATCACAAGTAGACAATTGGAAGAAGATAGTTAAATCACCAAATAATGATACAGGTAAACTGAACAAGTTGAAAAAATTACAGAATGAATTCTTCGACAACTTATATCGAGAAAATCCAAAAAAGATTAAATCAATAATAGTAGACCAAGCAAATCTTGTTGCGGGCACTTGTGTTGGGGTAGTAAATTTGGAATTTTCTGAAGTATCATTAGATAAACCTTTTGACTTAATGATAATAGATGAAGCTAGTAAAGCAAATTTACTTGAATTCTTAATTCCAGCAGTAAGAGCAAAGAAATGGGTTTTAGTAGGAGATCATAGGCAACTAGCCCCTTATGTGAGTGACAATGAGTTGAAAATATATTTACAAAGATTTCTAGAAAACAATGAATACATAAATAAAAAAACTAGCTTCAAAAATCTTAAAGAAAAAGAGAATAATACTGCCCGAGAATACTCAAATAGTGTTGAATTCTCTAAAGAAGTTGAAGAAATAATGAAATATGTAAGAAGATATCATGAAGAATTTCATAACCTAGAAGGGAATTATTCAGACCACTTCTTAGAAAAAATTTTAGAGGTTTTTAGGTATAGCAGAAAAGAATCTGAGTATTTTGTACATATGGTCGAATCTTCTTTAGGAAGTTGTTTTCATTATTTTTGGAAAAGGGTGGACTCATCAAGGCAAGCACACTTAATCTATCAACACAGAATGCCAATAGAGATAGCAGAATTCATAAATAGAAACATTTACAA
>CAZEQQ010000658.1:0-1680 GCA_964514425.1 uncultured archaeon | reverse complement strand
AAATATATAGGAAATTATGGAAAGGTTGTAGCTGCAAAATTGATAAATGAGTTCAAGGATCATATGACAAATTTCATCTTTCATGGATCTAAAGTAGAAAAAAAAAAGATACCAGAAGTAAAAAGTGAAGTAGGAGAAAAAAAAGAGAAGAAGGTTAAAACCACTTCTCAAATGACTCTTCTTCAATCTGTTAATATTGGCAAAGTCAAAAAGATGGCCTCATCTAAAGTAATAGCAGGTTTTAGATTTTACACTATGAAAGATGAGAGAGTCTGTAAAGAATGTAAAAAATATCACTTTAAACGGATATTGTTTGCACGAGATATTGATTACATGAAGTATGTTCCACCGCTTCATATTAATTGTAGATGCTATATTGTTCCATTTATGCGAGCTGGTCCTTGGGCAGGTGCGAAGTTACCAAATGAGAATGTTACAGCTATTGGAGAAGATATAGAAGGAATAAAAGTTGAAGTCGAAGCCATTAAAAGACATAGAATTCCTATCAGCAAATACACTACTTTAATGGGACAACTTGAGATAGAATTCCGTAAGGATATTAGAACCATTGTTGAAGAAGAATTCACCGAATCAACAAGAAAATTAGCAGAACGATTCGGGACCAGTCATACAACAATAAGGAATATCATTAAACTTTGTAAAGAGTATGATCCGGATTACATTATCAGAACAAAAAATGGTAAAAAGATTAAAATAAAGGTTAGTGGTGATTTAATAAAAACGGGTAGTTTTATCGATTATGATAATAATCAAAAAACTAAGGATAAATCCTACATTCGTTTTGAGTTCATTCTTAATCCAATAGCACAGGTTCATACTTTTAGAAAAGAGAGTAAAGTGCGTATGACACGATACAATTTTAAGAATCATATGAACCTACCAGGACATTTTTCTAAACCAGAAGTTTATTTACACACATTAAATTCTGCTACAGAAGTAAGAAAAGACAAATATAACACTTATGTGTTCATTAAAGAAACTCAAAGAAAGTGTGTTATTATAACTGGTGAGAAGAGAGACAATTATTTCGATATTATGTCAGGATATAAATTGAGTAACCCTAATAAGTTTAAGAATTTAAAATTGATGTGGAAAAAATGAAACTATAAGCAATAGTTTTAAATTATCCTACATCTACTATATAATAGATGACAGAGAAAATAACTGTTAATTTAATGTTAGAAAAATTGGAACAACTAATTGGGAAAAAATTTTTGCCTGTTAAAGAAAGCAGTTTTAGTGAAGAACATAACTTGATGATTATAATATTTGATACTACACCCAAAGGCAAAGGATGGGATCTTATTCATGAAGAAGTAACTGGACTTGCTTGCATATATGATAATAACAACGATATTGCAGCTTTAGATATTTACGATGTTAAAGGATCATTGAAACAGATTGAGGATATTTTATCAAAAAAGATTCTCTATGCTTAAATACTATTTTTTCTAATTATTACTAACTCAAGATCCACCAGGGGAAAACAAAACAATGTTGTGTTGGGCCACCATTGTTCAACTTTTTCATTTATGTCTGATTTATTAGGTGTTTCTGCCATTTTTTTCATTTAAATATTTAGTTTTTACTTTAAGATTTTTTCGGTTGACTTGCCACGTGGCAACTTTTTCAACCAGGACAATCAAAATAGTAATACCT
>CAZEQQ010000657.1:822-1685 GCA_964514425.1 uncultured archaeon | reverse complement strand
AGAGATCAAAAATATTTTTAGTTTTTTAAGGAAAGAAAAAGAAAGCATAAAAGACCGTTTTAGCCCCTCTATTGTAGAAAGTTTTTCTGGAGGTGATGGTCATTTGTATTTTATGCCTTATGCGATTGGACCAACTGCAATGGTATATAATGCTAGATTATGGGAAAATGCTGGGCTTGATCCGAATTCTCCTCCAACTGATTGGGAACAATTCTTGGAATATGCTAAAAAATTAACAACAGAAGGTCGTTATGGAATTGCTTTATTTGGTAAAACAGATGGCAGTTCGGTATGGCGTAATTCTCACTGGTGGATGTCTAATGGGGCTGATGTGTTAGATCCATCAGGGAATGTTACAGTGAATACTCCTGAATTTATTGAAGGGATGAAGTTTTGGTCTAGTCTTTATAATGAGCATAAAGTAGCTCCTCCAAGTGTTCCACAAAATAGCTTTGCTGAAAACAATGCAATTTTTGCATCCGAAGTTGCCGCTATAGTACAAAGTGGAATATGGCAATTTAATGTAGCGACTGAAATGAATCCATCATTAGAAGGTCACATTCGTGTAGCACTCATGCCCTACGAAAAAGTTAAGGTAGCTGTTGGTGGAGGAGAAGATGGTTTGTGTATTACTACTGCTTCAAAACATCCTGAAGAAGCTTGGGAATTACTTAAATATCTTTCTTCAGAGGAAGCTGGGAAAATATTGTGGGATATCCAAGCTAAATTTCCGGCAAACATGAATGCTCTTAATACACCCGAATATCAAGCAGATAGTTTAGTTCAAATGTGGTCTGGAATATTACCCTATACTAAAACAAATGTTATTCATCATAGATTTCCGGAAATACAAAATGTTCTTG
>CAZEQQ010000657.1:521-812 GCA_964514425.1 uncultured archaeon | reverse complement strand
TGTAATGTGTCAAGAAATTCTTTTAAAAACCAAAACAACAGAAGAAGCAATAGCAGATGCTCATGAAGAAATAAAAGAAATTGTAGAGCAATAATTATAGAAATTGATTATGGCAGTTGAGATATGTCAACTGCCATAATCATAATACTATGTATTCTCTTAAAATTATTGGAAACATTGAACATTCATTTAGATCAAAGATATACATATCGATAATAAGATAACAAAAATTTTAAAAGAGGTTATAGATAATAATTACAATAATAAATGATACATACATATAATTTAACA
>CAZEQQ010000657.1:0-511 GCA_964514425.1 uncultured archaeon | reverse complement strand
ATATGGGGACATATTAGCAGTTAATAATCTTACTCTTAATGTAAAGAGGGGAGAAATATATGGCTTTTTGGGGCCTAATGGGGCTGGAAAAACAACAACTATTTTAATGATATTAGGTCTTATAAAGCCCACAAATGGCATTATTGAATTATTTGGGGGAAATTTATTTGAAAATTATTTTAATATTAAAAAAAAGATTGGGGTTGTTTCTGAAGAAAGTAATTTTTATTGTGAAATGACAGCTATGGAATATCTATCTTTTTTTGCTGACCTTTTTGCCATGAGAAATAAAACAGAAAGAATAACTGATATTTTAAAGAAATTAAAACTTACCCATAGAAAACATGATAAGTTAAATCAATATTCAAAAGGAATGAAACGAAAAATTGAAATCGCAAGAGCTCTGATAAATGATCCTGAGTTATTAATACTCGATGAGCCAACATCAGGGTTAGATCCTAACGGCATAAAAGAAATAAGAGAAATAATAATTGAAGAAAATAGAAAGGGT
>CAZEQQ010000656.1:0-1685 GCA_964514425.1 uncultured archaeon | reverse complement strand
TTGTCTATGAAATTACGAATATTGCATATTCTTGAAACCATACTGCTCAAACCGGGATTAACCGAGTTGCATTGTCTTTATCGCACAAAAAACTCCCCTCATGTTTCCCTGAGAGGAGCTTTTTGTGCGGCTGAAGGGACTCGAACCCACTTTATATATTCAATTATAACACCGACACTTAACGGATGTTTCCCTCTCTGTCAAAACTAAAAAATCCCGATTTGGCACCTCAATATATCAAATAACTCGTTTTATTATGTCTTATCTCATGATCTATATCCTTCACACTAAAAGATGCAATTGGGTCGTTAGACTCCTGTAAATGTAATAAAAAAATTATTCTGTACTATTTAAATTTCTACAATTGATAATAATATAACGGCAATTTACTTTAATCTATATGCCACACCAAAAGTAACGTTAATAGAGCTGTAATCAGATAATCCAATATAATCTGCATTTAAAAGTAACGATACTTTTTCACTGGTGTTAAATCTTAAACCTACTCCAAGATCATATCCAAAATACGCTTCAGATGTTTCTGAATCCCCATCGTACGAGGCTACAAATAGGCCAGGTCCTATTAAAGCTTTACCTTCAAAATTAATTTTTTCACTTATTGGTGTAGATGCTAATAAACCACCCATTAATCCTCCAATACCAAATGTTGCACCACTTTCTGCATGTGCAGTTCCAAACCATTTTGCAGCAACGCCAATATTATTTGTAAATAAATAGCCAAAATCAACGAGATTTAATATTGCTCCTACTGGTAAATCACTCAAATCACCAATTGCAAATGAAGGTCCAATAGACAGACCAATATAACCTTTTCTATGTTGCAACTCATTATCACCATAAGCAAACTGATTTCGAGATTGTTTGACTGTACCTTCTTTAGTAATCTTTTCTATCTCACTGGTTTGGTAAACAAAAATATTCCCATCTGCGGTTTGCAACTTAATCGACTCATTAGGAACTTGCTCAATTATTATTCCTCTTAAAATACTTCCATTTTTGAGATAAACTACATCGACCAAGTTGTTTTTCTGAGCATAGATAACAACAGAAATTAATAACAAAGAAATTAATAAAGTAATTTTTTTCATGATTATTTTTTAATTTTTCACCTCCCCGTCCCCATAGTTAGGTATTAATTAATGATTAAAAAAAGTGGGGGCACATCTTGCTGTTAAAGACAAATATTCTACTTTTAACAACAAAATCACTTTTTTATATGTATTACAGTTGTTGTACACGCATTGCCTAAAAAATTTCATTCTATTGTGTGATAGCGATGTTTTTCTTAGAATTAACCCAATTTCCCCGGAAGAGATATAATAATTATTCTTATGAGTGATCGTAAATATTGTCGAATAATCTCCATCCTGTACATCTAACTTTTCTTTTTTCTTTATATAAATGGGACTTAGTTGTACAATCGAGTCCATCTATTCTTTGCAGGTTTTGGTACTTACATTGGCTTTTTGTGCGACTTGCCAATGTGCCTTTCAGCGAAGGGATGGTTGTGGGATGGGCTGTAACACTCTTGTTTTGTGGGTTTGCCGTCTTTTTATTTTGTCATTTTATCGGTTTAGTTTATTTAGTTGCAGTCGCTCTTCCGCTTGTGCCTAACGGTCGGCGGTATGAAACGTTGGGGATTTCGGAGCTGCGAACCTATCAAC
>CAZEQQ010000655.1:0-1688 GCA_964514425.1 uncultured archaeon | reverse complement strand
TCTCCCGCCTTCTGGCAAGTTTGAGCAAGAAAACATTCTTCAGAAGTTTACAGTATCATTACTAAATTTAAACATTAGTACTCAATTCATTTCTTTTATTGTTCTTTAATGAAAGATAAGTTATGACTGATACATTAAAAATTGTTAGAATCTTATTCAAATTGAAAGAACTCAAAATAGACACAAAAAAACTAAATCAATTTTTTCTGACTACAAACTAGGATTGATAATACTTCTTTAGTTTTAAGAATGGTGATTTAGTGAACATTTATAACTCATAGTGAGTATTTTCACATATGACTTCAACTGTCGAAATATCTGATAAAGCTAAACAAGAGATGTCAAAACTAATAACATATCTAAGTTTAAAAGCAAATAGAAAGATAACACAGAAAGAGATATTGGATATTCTTATTGAGTCAAGTATACAGAATACGGAACAATTGCTCGCTAAAATTAAGAAGTCAAAAAGCGAACATAACTGGAAGGAAGATCCTATTTTTCGTGATATTACTTTGTCTCTTGATGAAACGTCAAGTGAAACTATTGATGAAATAGTCTATGGCGATAAAGAATGATAAGCTGTGAAATGATTTTTTTAGATACAAGTTTTATTGTTGCTTTCTTTAATAACAAAGATAAAAACTATAAACAAGCACGCACAATCATTAAAGAAACGATGGAAATTAATTCACAAATTCTTTTTGTTTATACAGATTATATTTTCGATGAGTTAATAACCCTGCTTAAAAACAAACATCAGCCAATTAATCAAATTTTGGAAATTGGAGAAAATATATTAAATTCTAAAATCTGGAAGAGAATAACAATCACTAATGAACAGTTCTATGAAACTTGGGAGATGTGCAAAGCATATGAAGATAAATCATGGAGTTTTACTGATATTTCTTCTTTTATACTAATGAAAGAAATAAATATTAAATTCTATCTCTCGTATGACAAACATTTCGAACAATATGGAAAAATTATACGATGGGATCCAGAATTCCTCAATGATAAAATTGAGTAAAAAGAAAATTTCAACCTTACAAAAAAACCTTCTTGTTATCTATTAGTTCTTTTACCTTTGTGTGTTAGGCACTTTGGTAATTTTGCTATATCTAAAAACATAAAAAATTATTAGAGTTAAAGGATAAGATGCTAAATGGAAATAGATGGTGTGATAAGTGAGAATGAAAAGAAAAAAGTAATAGGAAGAGAGAGTTTGAGCATAAATATACAACGTTTTGTTTTCATTGCGATCATGGGACCAATTTTAATATTCATTTTATTAAATTACGATGAACTCAGACATAAAACGGGTGAAATTGGATATTATGGTATGTTAACTATTATAGGTTTTTCGTCACCTATTTTGATAGGTTTAGGATATTTTGCAGGTAATATTTATCGTCTTAGAATATATATGAGAAAAAAGGCATTATTGTCAAAATTCATCAGTAAAGAGTTTGAACGAACAGGAAGAAAGAACATTTACGCATTTTACAAAAAACTCAAAAAAATAATGAGTCTTGTGATAGTAGCGGTAATACTGATAGTACCTATTTTGATATTGGTGCTAAGGGTAGTGCCAGGAATACATAACATTACTTACTCGATTATTGGAATAATGCTCATAACAAGCATAACTTTATACTTATTTGCTTCAATAAAAAAAATATTAGTTT
>CAZEQQ010000654.1:0-1690 GCA_964514425.1 uncultured archaeon | reverse complement strand
ATCGAATATTGACTTATTTATAGCTTATTATTATTGTTGATTTCTCTTTTTTTCTTATTTTTCGAGAAATTTTCTATTTTACCATTCTTTTCTTAATTGTTACTCCCTTCAACACACACATTTTTGTTATCTATTTAAGAATTTTCATTATTTACCTTATTCCCTCATTTTCTATGCTTTCGTGGCTCTATTCGATGACTTACATTCTCTCAGTTTTTCATCAACAACAGGAATTATTTATTACCTTCCCCTTGAATTTTATGCTTACATCTCTGCCTTTCTTTGTTATGTGAGGATATTCTTCACTAGTTGTTCAAATGTTCAAATGTTCAAATGTTCGTCCAAATTCTATCATTTCTAGATAAAATTAGTTACACTGGTGTTTTTGTTCCTTTTATCCTGAAAGCAAAAAAGACTCCTTCCTTCAAGGAGGAGCAAGTGATTTTTTCTTGTTTTCTCATTCTATTCCTGTTTCATTATTCATACTCTATTGTTCCTGGTGGTTTACTAGTTATATCGTAGAGTACTCTGTTTATCCCTTTAACTTTGTTCACTATTTGGTTTGCCATTTCTTCTAGTACTTCGTATGGCAATCTTGCCCAATCTGCTGTCATTGCATCTATTGACTCTACTGCTCTTATTGTGATCATGTATTCGTATGTTCTTTCATCTCCCATCACTCCTACTGTTTTTACTGGTATTAATGCTGGAAACACTTGCCACAGTTGTTCGTCTAATCCTTTCTCGTCTATTATCTTTCTTACTATCGCATCTGCTTCTCTTAACATGTCCAATTTTTCTTTTTCTACTTCCCCTAGTATTCTTATTGCTAATGCTGGTCCTGGAAAGGGATGTCTGTTCAAAAATTGTTCTTTTATTCCTAGCAATTTCCCTATTTTTCTTACTTCGTCTTTGTAGAGGTCATCTAGCGGTTCCAGTAATTTCAAATTCATTTTTTCTGGCAATCCTCCCACGTTGTGATGGCTTTTTATCACTTTTGCATGTTTGCTTGGCTGTGCACTTTCTATTCTGTCAGGGTAAATTGTTCCTTGTCCTAGGTAGTCAAACTTTCCTAGTTTTTCTGCTTCTTCTTCGAATATTTTTATGAACAATCTTCCTATTATTTTCCTTTTTTCTTCTGGGTCTTTTATTCCTTGTAGTTCTGTCAGATATCTTTCCTCTGCTCTTATTACGTGCAATGATGTTTCTATTCCCAGATCTTTGAATATTTTTTCTACTTCTTCTGTTTCACCTTTTCTCATCAATCCTGTATCAACATAAATGAATTCTGCTTCTAATTGTGCTTTTGCTATCATTACTGCAGCTACTGTACTGTCTACTCCTCCACTTACTGCCATAATCACTCTTTTGTTCTGCACTTTTTCTTTCATTTCTTCTATTTTCTTTTCTGCCCAGTCTTGCAATTTCCATTCTTTTTTTACTTCACATATCTCGAGAAAGTTTTCCAATATTTTATTTCCCTTTGTTGTATGCTTGACTTCTGGATGGAATTGTATGCCATAGATTTTCCTCTCTTCATTTTCAAATCCTGCATACTTACACGTATTAGTTTCTGCTATTTTTATGAACCCTTTTGGTATTTCTTTCACTTCATCAAAATGGCTCATCCACACTTGTTCTTCTTCTTCTTCTTCTAACCCTTGTAGTAATTTTGACGGTTTTACTATCT
>CAZEQQ010000653.1:0-1691 GCA_964514425.1 uncultured archaeon | reverse complement strand
TCATTTACTTTTACCATTCCTTGTGCAATTAAAAACTCCCTAATATGTAATTCGAAATATGCATCACCTAAATATGCAAGTGTTAAAACATTCATAACATCATTCCTTCGTTTATTAATGATAACATTATTTTCTATATTTGAAAAGAAAAAGAAGATTAATGATTATAATACCTTTAAAGTTCACACTAAATAAAAAGAGACAAATATGTTAAAATTTATTTAGAAAACTTTGGAGGTATTTTTTCATGGGAAAACATAAAAAACGAACAATAGAAGAAAAGAAACAAATTGTAAAGGAATTTAAAGAAGGAGCGACCATATCCTATTTAGGTAAGAAGTATGGTATAACAGGTTGTGGTACAGTAAGCAGATGGAATAGCGAATTCGATAAGGGTATATTAGAAAAGGATAACAGAGGACGAAAGAAAGAAGAAATTGAGGATATAGATATCCTAAAAAAATCCTATGCTCTTCTGATGGAAATCCGTTCTCGGCAACCCAAATAGAACGTTATCAAATTATTGATCAATTACGAAAAGAATATCCTGTTTCAAGGATATGTAATGTATTGAATGTTAATAGAAGAAGTTATTATAAATGGGCGATTAATAAACCAATAATAAATAACTATAATAAATCGATATCAAAAATAATATCAGAAGAGCATAAAAATATGAATCAAGTTTATGGAACAATAAGATTAAAATATCAAATTCAGGAAAAATATGGGTTTGTATTAAACCACAAGTTAATTAGACGATATAAAAAAGCCCTAGGATTATCCGTAATTGTTAGAACAAAGAAACCTTTATCCGTTGATAAATCAAAAGAAAAGAACCTTAAAAATAAGGCTCAGTACTTAATTAAATGTAACTTTAAATCAGATGAATTCAATCAAAAACAATCAACTGATGTCAGCTATATAAAATGTAGCGATGGAACGCTTTATCTATCAGCTGTTAAAGATTACTTCAATAATGAAATTGTATCATATGCTACATCAAATAACAATGATGTTGCTTTAATAAAAGCTAGCTTTAAAGATGTAATATCAAAAGAAGACAAAATTATTAATTCTGATCAAGGTGCTGTTTATTTTGCTTATGAATATATCCAATTAGCAAAAGATTTGAAGTTTACAAGAAGCATGTCCCATAAAGGTCATTGTTGGGAAAACAGTCCAATAGAAAATTGGTTTTCCCAACTGAAACAAGAATGTTTATACCCTTTAGGTAAAATAACGAAGAAACAAGCAAATGAAGCTATAAAAAAATACGTTCATTGGTATAACCATGAACGCATTCAAAAAGATTTAGGATACTTATCACCCGTTAAGTATCGCTCAAACTATTAAAATTAAATATTTTTATTTAGTGTGAACTTGACAGGTACTAGTATCATTTGAGGCATTTTTGTTATAACAGATGTTAGTACAAATGTTATAACGTATGGCTGACTTTGGCTAAAAAACGTATGAAATTGCCTAAAATATGTACTAACAAATGTATGACGTGGATACCCCAAGTCTGACAATTAGTAATTTGAAAATCCTTTATATTATTGGGCAAACTACCAACTGGGTAGTTGAATGTCAGCCACGTTTATCCTGCTAAAAAAGTGCCCACGGAAATGGACATTAAAATCGAAAAAAATTTAAAATAATTTGTGAAAAAATGTTCATAGTAATGA
>CAZEQQ010000652.1:0-1691 GCA_964514425.1 uncultured archaeon | reverse complement strand
AAAAGAAACTAATCCTCAAGTAATAAAAGTATAGGGGTTATTTTAGAGTTTTTATATTAGCTTTATAGGAGGTGTATCAAATGAATATCGCATTAATATCAAAAAAATTTATCAACAATGATATTTCATATAATTTATCTGTTATCTTAAACACTATGGATGAATTGACACAGCAGGTTGATTTTATTTGTTTTGGTGAGGCTTTTTTACAAGGATTTGATTGTCTTTCTTGGAACTATTCTACTGACAAAAACATTGGTATTTCTTGCTCATCTTCCATCATTAATAACATATGCAAAAAAGCAATTGACTGTAAAATTGCAGTTGCTTTTGGATATATTGAATCTGATGCAGAAAGGCTATTCAGCAGTTATATGGTTATATCGAAATTTGGAAAAATTATCTACAATTACCGTAGGATATCAACAGGATGGAAAGAATCAATAGCTGACTATCATTATCAAGATGGTGCTGATTGCTTACCTTTTGAAATAGATGGAATTACTTTTTCGATCGGTTTATGTGGGGATCTTTGGGATGACAGCATTATCAATAGCATAGCAATACTTAATACAAATATAACACTATGGCCTGTGTATCTTGATTATTCTGAAAGTAAATGGAATGACGGTGAAAAAATTGAATATGCAAAACAATCTGCTCTTTTTAACAGTAAGGTATTACTTGTAAATAGTCTTTGTGATGGTGCGAATAAAGCAAAAGGAGCTTCTGCATACTTTGTCGATGGATTAATTAAAGATGAAGTACTACCTGGATCGGAAAAAGTTCTAGTCATAGAAGTTTAGGAGAAATGTCTGATGATTTATAAGTATATTACAGAAGAATATTATTCTAAATGGATAGGAAGAGATGAAATTTTACATGAACCTTTAAGTAAAGTGACTTTACTTAATTCACAAGAGAGAAACGTAATTCAATATGGATATTCACAACAATTTGATGTATATATATTTTGTCGACAGAATAGTATTTATTTTTCATATGGCGATAAAGTATTGCCATATATTGAGCAAATAAAAGAACACATTGCAAGTACTGTTAATAAAGAAACGGTTAAGCAAATAGTAGAGCAATCTTTTGGAAAACCGCTAAAACATAGTATTAAATATCTATATACTTCGTGCAAAAATATAAGTAGTATCGCAATTCCATTAAAAATAGACGAATACGATAAATATTTAGAATTTTTTAAGAGTGTACATCCTAACTGCAAAAACACAGATTGGGTAGAAGAATATTTTGCCGAAATGGTTGAGGAAGGACTATGTTGTGGAATTTATGAAAACAGATTGCTTGTAAGCTGTACAGATGCACCTAGTATGCCCTATATGGAAAGAGAAGTACAAGAAATTGGAATAAACACATTACCGGATTATCGTGGTAAGGGTTATGCAGCAGATGTTTGCATTTTAGCTATTAATAATATTATAAACAACAACAAATGCCCGCAATGGTCTACCACAATAGATAATATTGCTTCTCAAAAACTTGCTGAAAGAGTAGGCTTTGTTAAATTCGCTGATGCTTTCACTATCACACTTTAAGTACACAAAATGAGCATACTCTTTGTAATCGAAATTCTTTTAGCAAATAAGATGTATTCTCATAATCCCAAAGTATAATAATCGCATGTCAACACTTTGGCAACAGAAAATCAGCAAGTCCAAATA
>CAZEQQ010000651.1:0-1697 GCA_964514425.1 uncultured archaeon | reverse complement strand
AAAAAAACACTTAGAGGTGTTTCAAATTTGGAAGCTTTATCAACCAAACAGGTATATAGATGCAGCTGGCTATACATGCCAGGGTTCCTACTATTATTTTCAATGCTTTTTGTCCCAACTACTTACCAAAATGCAAAAATTGTACTATTAATATACCTGATTGCTGCAATACTGCTTGGTATGCTGACTAATAGCCAAAATTTTAAAATTCACAGAAGCGTTTTGTTATGGGTAATATCTTACGTGCTTATTGGTTCTATCTGGATTGCGATAGGTTACTATCGCGGCCTAAGTAATGCTTTGACTGTAGTAACTGTATATGTAATGTGGCCCATACTTTTCACACTACTAATATCGGGCTTAACCAAAGAATGGTTAATAAAAGGTTTAGTAAAGACTATTTCTTTTTCTGCGATAGCTATAATATTGTATTCGTTTCTTTATATATTTAAATCGATTGGGATAATTCCTTCATATATATTTATATCAATTGATATGGGGCAAATCTTTGCTGTTCACGAGGGGTATGTTGGGTATAGATTGTTTAATATTAATACAATGCCATTTTTAATACCATTTTTTTTTACTGCAGCTTTACTAGGCAAGAAACAGAATATAATAAAGAATTACACATGCTGGATTATACTTATCCTATTAATAAGCTTGGCTATTTTAAGTAGTAGGAGAGTCCTACTACTAATTATTATGATTTCGCCCCTGGTTGTTATCTTTTTTAATAACTTTTTGCCACGAGAAATTAAGGTTTTTAGCAGAAAAAGGTCAACTATAATAATTATATCATATTGCTTATTAGTTATATTAGTAATGACAGTTTTTGTAATGCAATATGGGTTTCAGCTTGAAGTTATTGTTGAGAGATTTATTAGCGCATTCAAAATATTATCTGGTGGCGATGCGAGCGCTGAATTTAGAGGCAATCAATTAATTGAATTATTAAATGGTTGGACAAAGAAGCCAATTTTTGGTTCAGGTTACGGTGCAACTATTACATTTCTAGGTCAGGAATATAGTTCATTTGAGTTGTCTTATGTAGCGACATTGTATCATACTGGGTTGATAGGGTTTACTCTTTATTTGTTACTATTCATTTGGTTATTCCTTAACTGTTTTAAACTAATAAGCGAAACTGAGCCAATATCAATATGGTTATTTCCGATATCAATTGCTTTATTCTGTTTCATGATTGCTAATGCAACTAATCCATATTTGCAGAAATTTGATTATATGTGGGTTATTTTTCTTCCTCTTGCATTCATTAATTATTTACAACTTAAGAAAAGGGAAAAGATCAGAAGAGTCGAAGAAAGGCTAGCTTCTTAATGACTTTACCAATGGTCGATATTATTATTGTGAACTGGAATTCAGGGGATTATCTCTATGATTGTTTAAGTTCTATCACTAAATCAGATAGAACGTGTTATCTGTTAGATAAAGTAATTGTAATCGACAATGCTTCAAACGACAATTCATTGGCTGGAATTAAGAAGTTAGCTCTTCCAATCAAAATAATTGCTAATGACGTTAACATGGGTTTTGCATATGCTTGTAATCAGGGGGCGAAGCAGGGTGATTCCGACTATTTGCTTTTCTTAAATCCGGATACCCAACTCTATCAAAATTCTTTGAATAATGCGATTGCTTTTATGGAGGAAGAACAATCTAAAGCAAAATTCCAT
>CAZEQQ010000650.1:0-1703 GCA_964514425.1 uncultured archaeon | reverse complement strand
CAGGTGTTATTTGTAAGGAAAATCAGGGTATCGCAGTTGACACCCATGTAATGAGACTTTCTCGAAGACTTTGTTTAACTAAACAGAGTAATCCAATAATTATAGAAAAAGACTTACAGAAATTATATCCTAATAAAGTAAATTGGGATGAAATATCTTTATTGTTGATTGAACATGGAAGGAAAACCTGTACAGCGAGAAGACCGAAATGCGATATGTGTGAATTGGAATCTATATGTCCGAAATTGATATAAAAAGGTTGGAATTATATCAAGAATAATATATTATTAATGAATGAATTAATTTCAAAAAATTTAATATAAATTGTTTATTATTTTTATATTTCTAAATGATTAATTCTGTCCCATGAATAAAAAAACAATCGGGTTCATCTTTCTATCACTTCTTGCGGTGTTTTTATTACTTCTCGCTTTTTTGTTATATAGAAACAATAACTTGCTTAGCTCTGATGGTACATATGTTGAAGGTGTGAAAGTTGAAGGAATTGTTGTGAGAATGACGATTGAAGAAGATGATACTAAATATGTTTATGAAACCGAAGAGTTACAAGAAGGTTCTACACTTAGTGATTTAATATTGCTATATAATGGTGAACATGAGCCGGTTGTTCATGTAAGATCCAATCAATCGATAGATTATATTAGTAGAGTTGAATATTTCCCCGACATTGTAGATGGTTCGTGGCTTGTAATTGTAGATGATGAAGAGTATATAGGACATTATAGTCAGTTACTTTTACATGATGGTATAACTATCACCATAACTCCCAAATAGGCTAATTAAAATCTTTACAATCGTTGACACCCTACTGGTGTGGTGTTATTCTGTTTTTAACACTTGATGCATATGGTTATGAATTGTATATATTGCGATTTTGATAAAACGGAAGTAATTGAAACACGAGAGAGTTCTGATGGTATAGTCGTGCGAAGAAGAAGATCTTGTCCAAAATGTGAGAGAAGATTTACGACTTATGAAAAACCGGAAAAGTATGATCTGAAGGTAATTAAAAAAAATGGAGAGATAGAGGATTTTGATAAGGAAAAACTTCTTGAATCTATTAGAAAAGCTTGTAAGGGACAAGATATTACTGATCTAACAATGATAAAGGTATCAAATAATATAGAGAAGGATCTTTTATCTTTAGGAAAACCTGAAGTCTCAGTCAGAGATATTGCCAAAGAGGTATTGAACAAAATATTGAAACTAGATGAAGTTGCATTCCTTAGATATGCTTCATATCAATATGAAGTACGGTCAGTAGAAGATCTTGTTACATTAAAAGATAAAATAATTAAACAAATTTCACAGTAATATTTTCAACATTGTATAAAGAAATAATAATCTTTACTTAATTCCTCATTATTTAATGAAACAAACACTTAAGAAGACACCTAAATACATATTTGTCTCAGGGGGAGTCTTATCGGGCATAGGTAAGGGAGTGACTGCTGCAACTATTGGTTTATTATTAAAAAAGAGGGGTTATGTGATTTCTACATTAAAATGTGAGAATTATCTCAACTATGATTCAGGTACAATTAATCCGATAGAACACGGAGACCCTTTCTTATGCGATGATGGTCTTGAAGCAGATATGGATTTAGGAACATATGAAAAATTTTTAAATCAACCAATGGGTTGGCCAAACTTCACAACAATTGGACAGATTTATAAAACTG
>CAZEQQ010000649.1:0-1706 GCA_964514425.1 uncultured archaeon | reverse complement strand
AATAGAGCTGACTGATTGATACTTTCTTCTTTCAGGTATTGACCCTGGTATCATTTTGCATAGATACTCTTTATTTTCCCAATAGTCAATTTCTGTGTCTATTTCTTTTGTATCAATATTATAGTTCTTACAGAGACGTTCGAGATGTTTCAACTCTACTGCTGTCATCACAATTCTTCCCTCCTTTCTGTAAATTCTGCTAATTGTGGTAAAGTTTTCAATATTTGTGGAGCTGTTATTGTTGGCCTGATCACTTCACCCATTAGTTTGAACCTTTTTACGCTAGACTTACAATTTGGGCAAAAATCTATGTTTTGCGCTATTGTATCAACATCTGTTTCAAACTTTTTGTGACAAAGTTTACATTCCCATAATTTTCTTCTGTTTTTCTTATATTCCCTTTCTATCTCTTTTGTGTAGCTTTCAGCTTCGTTTTTTATTATTGTATTAACAATTTTCTTCTTCACCTTTGTTTGAACCACTTCAACAACATTTTCATTCTTTTTCTTTTCCTTTTCTTGCTGCAATTGTTGTGATGCTTTGGATATCTGCTCATTGTGTTCTATTACTCTCTCTGTTCCTGTTGTTGAAGAGCCAAATCCTCGGTCAATACTAATTTGCTGTCCAATTATAGCTGCTAAATCATTTTCTGTTGCATCAGGTAAAAAGAAAATTCCTGTTTTTAGTATCCTGTTGATATGTGGTTTTTGTAAAATATAGGTTCGAATTATTCCTAAACGCTGAAGTTTCTTAACAGCTACTCGAACACGTTCATAGACAAGTGAATAATCATCATGTAGATCTTCAGCTATCGAACGAATGGTAAATGCTCTACCTTCAGATATTTTCTTTAAGATTGGTAAATTCTTCTCGTTCATGAGAACTTTCAATTCATCTTTAGCTTCTCTTCTTACTACCTTTGCAAAACCTTCAAAATTATCTACTTGACAAATATCGCGGATAAAACGCTTTTGACGCTCCTTAACCTTCTTTTTCAAAATATCAAGCAAGGAAAACTCTCTTACAAAAGTAAATTGCTGACTGATATCTTGGAGAACTTGTTCTATTTTTTCTACACACTCTCTCTCAAAGTTTAATCTCCAGTCCTCTAAACCTATTTCTCCTTCCAGATTTTCATCTGTATAAAGGAAGAAGGAAGATTTATCTTCCTTCTTAGAGGGGGTTGTAGGGGGAGTAGACAAACGACAATTCTTAGGAATCATTGTTCATCAGTCTCCTCTATTTCTCTAAGACCTAAAATAGACGTATAGGACTTGAAATCCTTCTCTTTGCGCTTTACAATTGTTATCACTGTCCGTTCCGTTCCCGGTAGAACAACAAAAGCAAGTTTACATTTTATACAGTAAAAATATTCCAAGAATTTTACTAATTCCTTTTTCAAAGACTGAATTCGAGTAACAGTGTCAAAATGAAAGAGCAAACTAGAATGACTATCTTGCTTCACTGGTTCCATCTTTGTCCGGCAAAAAACACAGTAAAGGATCTCTTTAACAGGGCTTAATTCGTCTTCAATATCTATAGCTGCTTCAGCAAAAGTTTCTATTTCTTCTTCCTCATCTACCGTTTCTTCTTTTTCTTTCTCCGCTTCTTTATTTTCTTTATTTTCTACTTCTACTACATCTTTAGTTGTAACTTTACTTTCCTTTTGAGCTGTATTGTGAGCTGTATTGTGTTTCTTTTCAATT
>CAZEQQ010000648.1:0-1707 GCA_964514425.1 uncultured archaeon | reverse complement strand
TGTGGATACTCTCTGAAGGGGAAAACTATCCCTATGGAGTGCAAAAACTAATTGATGAAAGACAGGCCCATAATTGGGTGGATATAGGTTTTTCTTCTATCTATCATGCATTAGAAAGATTTGAGAAAAAAGGTTTAGTGAAAAGTTCCCATAGGACACCATTAACAAAAGAGAAGGATAAAAGTAAAAGAAAGCAAAAGTGGTTCAGTCTAGCTGAAAAAGGAGAGGAAGCTTTGAAGAATAATGCGATTTTTTTGATTAGTGAATATAAGGATAAATCGCCAAGTAGTATAGGGTTTGCAAATTGTTCGCTATTTAGTAATTCTGAATTGAAAGAGTTGTTTTGTGTTAGAAAAGAAAAGATCCAACAGAGAATAAAAACAATAGAACAAAGGAAGCAGGAAGTGGGGAAATTTAGCAAAGCTTCTGATCTTCCGATAGTCGAAGTGCTTTTTGATTATGCCTTAGAAAAGCATAAAACCGAGTTAAAGTTTGTTGAAAAGCTACACGAAAAGAGTGCGTTGTTGGCAAAGAAGAGTAATAAATAATAAAAAAGAGGACAATGAAAAATGGTAATAGTAAAGGATTTTGAACACCAAGTAGGATTCCATTGTGAATCAACAGCAATAAGAAATGTGTTGAAACATGCGAAAGTAAATCTAAGTGAAGAAATGATAATAGGACTAGGAGAAGGGATAGGTTTCATCATCTGGTTTATGAAGGTAATGGACGTGCCATTCATAGGCGGAGGAATAAGACAAGCAGAAAAAACAATGAATATAGCGAAAAATCTCAACCTCAACCTAATTGAGTTTAAGTCAACTTCAGTAAAAAAAGCAACAGAATTCATAAAATCAAATATAGATAATAATCAACCCTTAGGTGCTCAAGCAGATATGTATTATTTACCTTATTTTAGAGATGAAGGATATGAAATGCACTTTGCTGGGCATTTTATTACACTTATGGGCTATGATGAAGAAAAGGTATATGTAGTAGACACGCATAGGAAAGAGATATTTGGCGTGAATTGGGTCTATTACAATAATGCTGCTTTTCCTCCTGAAAATGTTCCAATGAAAAATAAAAGGTTCATGTTTTACTATAAACAAGAGGAAGAAATGCCCGACTTAGGTGAAATACTTCCTGATATTGCGAAAAAGAACGCAGAAACAATGTTAAATCCACCTATAAAAAATATCGGTGTAAAAGGAATTAAGGAGTTTGCAAGACAAGTGAAAAAATGGGATGTCCAATTGGGTAAACCACAGCAAGCTTTAGATGAATTTCATCTTATGTGCGAGTTAGGAGGATCTGGTGGAGGACTGTTTAGAAAACCTTATTCAAGATTCTTGAAAGAAGCATATACAATAACAGGATTAAATCAATTTGAAGAAGCACATAAACAATTCGAAGAGATTCACCCCTTGTGGACTGAAACTGCTATTTTATCAAAAGAAACTTCTGAAAAAAATACAAAGGAACTCAAACCTTACTTGGTTATGATATCAGAGAAAATTGAACAACTTTATGAAAAAGAGAAGAATGTTTTTGAGTTACTCTACAATGGCTTATGAGCGTTACAATTTTTTTCTAAATACTCTTATTATAGTTTAAAGACTATTAATCCTCATTTTTT
The DNA here is from genome assembly GCA_964514425.1 of uncultured archaeon. GTDB lineage: Archaea > Asgardarchaeota > Heimdallarchaeia > Heimdallarchaeales > Heimdallarchaeaceae > CAZEQQ01. The sequence continues at coordinate 68 of CAZEQQ010000648.1, read as the reverse complement.
TTCTTTTCTTTTCTTTACCCTAAGTGCGAAAGAAAGCCACCCACTTTAGGGGGTGGATGAATTTCGCA
>CAZEQQ010000647.1:0-1712 GCA_964514425.1 uncultured archaeon | reverse complement strand
TCATAATATTTTATCCTTAACAATCTGAAAAGAGTTGTTAGTTGAAGATAGCCAAATATGATGAAAAATGTAGCTACAAAAAAGACAAAAATCATGATAGCAGAGACAACAAAATTTTCATTTATTGTCATAGAAACAATGATTAACCAATTATAAGCCGTAGGAAAAATGAGTAATGCTAACCCGATTGGGAGATAGTATTGTCCTCTTAAAGACAGATTTCTTTCTTCTTTCATTTTGTCAATTTCTGGTTGAAGATGATGAAAAATATAATTAACTGATACAAATCCAAGTGCTAAAGCTCCATAATAGAAGGGAATAAAAGTTCCTGTTATAATCTTCATTAGTCCAGAGAATTCAGTATTCAAGAATATAAAACTAAATAAAGTCAAAAAGAGATCTATAATAGATATACTACAAAATATTATAACCGTTCCGTTTATTCCTTTAGCTAAAGTATCTTCCTGTCCGTATCTCCACAAACCTATTCCGAATAATATCAAAACAAAACTTTGAGCCACGCTAATGATATAAATATAATTATACAAAAATTGAAGCACACTAAATAGAGTAATTACTATCTGTAAGAGCATTAATAACCAAGCACTGTAATAAAGATGAAGAGTAACATCACTAGAAACCATTTTATGCACCTAACAGTAAATAATTCAAGTTCTTTAAGTTTGTTTTGTTAAGTCAAGTTCTTTAAGTTTGTTTTGTTAAGTCAAGTTCTTTAGAATAATGATAAATGATTAAATTGTGAGTGAAATCATTAATCTCTACAAATATACATTTTCACTTCCACAATTGGGACAATTTGTAGATGATGCGGGAATCTCTAAACCACATTTAATGCAGAAAACTTTTTGTTTTGGAGAATATTCTGTTGTTGTTTTCTTTTCTAAAGCCTTTAGCGCAGATAAATCTTCTGAACTTAACATTTGCTCTATCTTTATTGAATCATTTTCTAATTCTTTTAATCTATGGTGTGGGAGAAGTTCAGCTATGCGATCGAGCACATAAAAAGAGCGTCTTAACCGCCAAAAACCGAATATTATAAGGATAATATGTGCTAATTTTAACAACTCTATTAACAATATTAGTGCCCAAAAGTCAGGGACAATTGCCCCATCTACATACAGAACATCATCAGGGTAAAAAATACTAATACCAATGATGATAGCGTAGAGGATGTACCCTATTGGAAGATAATAATCTCCTTTAAATAAAGTTCTTTGAGTTTTAACATAAAGGTCTATTAGTTTTTTAAGCTCAGTAAAACTAACAGCAAGAAGCATAAAACTTGAAATCATAAGAAGTTTGAGGAGATCAGTAATTGAAATTTCTACAATAACAATAGTATTTTTTATTAGTATCAAAAGAGTTTGAGGGAAAATAAAAGTTATAGAAGAAAGAATTATTCCAGCCGAAACATACAATAGGCGTATGTTTAAGTCTGTTTGAAATAGTTGATAAATTCCTATAGCAAACCATATTAGAATTATACTCAAAATTATGAAAACAATATCTGTTAAAATATCAATAGTTTTAATATTTGTGAATATTCTCAAAAATGAGTATATAATAACTAAAACAACGATAACCAAATTAGAATTCAATATGGTATTTCTTGCCTTTAAAGTTATCATCACTAGAATATTGTTAGATTATTTATAAAAATTACTTAAAATGTTAAGATAGTAAATTTGGCA
>CAZEQQ010000646.1:0-1715 GCA_964514425.1 uncultured archaeon | reverse complement strand
AAATGCTGAACGGGTACCTGTACTGGTATAATAAAAAAAGAATCAAGATGTCGCTTGGTGCAATGAGTCCGCTTGAATATCGAAATAGTCTGAATCTGGCGGCGTAGCAGTCCAAAGAAACGTCTGCACCCCCAAAAGGGATTTACCTCTTGCAAAAAACAGGGGTTTTCCGACTTGCAAAAATCACAGGATTTTAACAGTGGTTCTTAGAGACTGCAATATCCTATAATGGAATATCATCATTATACATTATTATAATAACATCTGGTTTATATTGTTTTATATATTCTATATAACTTTCATGATGTCGTCCTTTTCGAGGATCCAAGTATCGAGTCTCGGCAAAATGAAGACTTATGTACTGTGCAAGTGGTCTTCCATAAGAATGAGAAATGAACAAAAGTTTTAAATTATTTTTCGATTTCAAATTTATTATTCTGTTTTCTGCATATCCACCATGGAGGCAAGCATTATATTTATTATAATACGAAGAGTTGTTTAAAATATCAAAATCAATAAACGCATTTTCAAATTTTCCTTTTTTTTCTTTAACTAGTTTATGTGAAATGAAATGCCTGTATATGAAATCTGTTTCATATTTGGGAACAGGAATCACAATGTCATCCTTACCAGCAAAATATTCACCTACTCGTATTCCATAAGAACCTAGAAAAGCCTTTTCCCTCTTAATTAATTTATAATTCTGTATATTGCCTATAAAATCATCGTTATTGAGAGCAAGATTATAGATTGCATCTAATGTTTCTATAATACTCTTAGTTGCATAAAACGCTGTTTCAACACGCCAATGGTGATCAGTTTTATAAAATTCGATATTACCACCTATAGTCTCTCTAAGATCAAGGTAGGGAATCTGTTTTTCTTTTAATATTTTACCCCACAAATCATAGATTTCGTTTCCGTAATCCACCTTTGATACGGGGAGAGATGTTCTATTTTTGATAACTTTTGTAGGGACCTGAACAAATAAAAAAGAGATTTTTGATGAATACTTATAAATAGTTTCAATTGACTTGCTTTTTCTTTGAATTACTTTGACAGTATTTTGTGTTGGTTGTTTTGATTGCAACATGAAAAGTTCGTCATCGCAGTTTCTGATCAAATTATTCATCTCGCGTTGGCCGAAGAATTTGCGTTGAAATCCATTGATATTTATGAAAAAAAACTTTTTGAAAAACGTTTTATTCAATTGCTTTTCTAAATTTATTCCCTTTAAAGAAATCTCTATGTGACCATTTTTAAACTTCAATAACGTCGACAATGGCCCTAAATTATTGATCCCACATAAGACCACTGTGGAAATGAAAAAAAATGTTAATAAAGAGGCAGATAACTTTTGAATGTTGGTTGTATTAAGAAATGTTTTCATATTTACCTCTAATATGAAATATATTAAAAATTAAAATAAATAAAGGGATTATGTGAACCTATAACGAGATAGGATATTGCTAACAAAAACAATCCCAAATAGATGAATGGGTGGGCAACATAATAAAGAATCATGATATTTTTTCGAGAATGCAGCTTATCTTTCAACCATTCAAGTGTTGGAACAGAAAGAAGAGCTGCAATGATCAGAAAGACTAAATTTTCCCTAAAATAGAAAATAGCAGTCGGATCTGAAATTGCGTTCCCTGTCAGCCCAAACAAAGACTTACAGTCACTGCTGTCCAAAATAAATTGAAATCTGAAAT
>CAZEQQ010000645.1:0-1719 GCA_964514425.1 uncultured archaeon | reverse complement strand
AGTGTTGAAGTGCAAAATGCTCTTGATACTGTTGTTGTTACAGTTACAATGCCTAAGAAACACGTAGAAGAAACAGAAGAAACAGAAACTGCAGCAGATGAAGTTGCTTTAGTAGGTGATACAGCTGAAGACGAAAAAGCAAAAGAAGAAGCTTCAGAATAAGTCTGTTAGCATGAGAACACATTAAAAAAAATAACTAAACAAGGATAAGACTATCAATGGCTTATCCTGTTTTTATCTATTTAAAACAAATAAATGTGGTATAATCGTAAAGACTTAAGAAAAGATGAGGTCATAAATGAAATATCTTAAACCCATTGCATTGATAGTTTTAGTTATAGCAGCAGCCGTTGTGTTATATGTAATTATGACTCAGGAAATAAAAGCAGATTATGTTGTAGAAGATGGTGTCTTATTATCCTGTGAGACAAATGCAACCAGTCTTAGCGTTCCTTCGTTCATTGAAGGGCAGAAAATTACTAAAATTGGCAACAGAGCTTTTTCCAATAACTCTTCTTTGCTGAATGTTAAACTTCCTGATGGTGTAACACATATTATGAAAGAAGCATTTTTTAACTGTGATAAATTAAGAGAAATAGATTTATCAGAAACAGTAGGATTCATTGAACCAGAAGCATTCCTGAACTGTCCTGATCTTACAAAAATAAATGTTCATTTTGACAACCAGATACTAGGTTCCTTTAACGGAGTGTTATTCAATTCAAGTTATACATATCTTAAATATTTTCCCACAGGTTATGAACGAGTGGAGTTCTATGTGCCTACTGGAACAATGATTATTGAAGAAAAAGCTTTTGCCCATTGTTTACTGGAAAATGTCTTTTTACCTGATACAGTAATAAGAATTGATAATTATGCTTTTGAAGATTGTAGAAATATGAAGAGTATTACATTACCGCCAAGGCTTAATTCCTTAGGACAAGGAGCTTTTATAAAATGCAACAAGCTTACCAGCATAACTATCTCAGATGGTGTTGAAATAATGGATAATGTAGTAGGGAATGACTCTTTTAAACAGCAGTATTTAACATATGGTGCGGGTACTTATATTAAGGTAAGTAATGACAAGTGGGAGTTTTACAAAAAAGCCGAATAGAACAATTTACTAATTAAGTGTAGAAGCCGAATAGAACACTTTATTAATTAAGTGTAGAATTGGTAATTATAATAATATATTTTTGTTTAAACTAAACAAACTGACAGGACTATTTAGCCTGTTAGTTTTTTTGGTGATTAAGTTACCGATATTTTATATTATTTAAGGTTTAATGTGTTTATTGATATATGTAAGAGTTTTAAGTACTATTTCCTTTATTTAATTGATATAATAATATAAGTTAGAAATAGGAAATGAATATAAATGAAAAAAAGGAGAAAAGCATGGAAAAAATCCTGAAAGAGTTCAAAGTGTTTTTCGATGAAGAAAACAAAGAAAAAGCCGTAAAATATATTATGGAAAAACTTGAATCCAAGCAGATTGATGTTATAACGCTGTACAGCAAGATACTTACTCCCTTGTTGAACAATCTTCAATGCGATCTTGATGATAAAAAAATATGTATATGGAAAGAGCATGTAAAAACCGGAATTGTCAGAACAATAGTCGAGTGCGCATATCCATATGTGATTGAGATGAGAGATAGTCTTAATAAAAAGAAAAAAGGCACAGCAGCTGTTTTATGCCCACCAGAAGAATAT
>CAZEQQ010000644.1:0-1727 GCA_964514425.1 uncultured archaeon | reverse complement strand
AATACAACGAAGTACATTCCATGTTTGTGGAGTTCTGTAATGAACCTGAGCAAAGCAAAGGAAAACCAATTGCTGAGAGACTTTGTAAAGTTACAACTGGAAGATCCGGTTTAGGTCTTTTGTTTCTAATATTTGGAAGTATAAACAAAAATGTAATGCTTGTTGTTTCACGTTTTCCTGCTGAGAAAGGGATACTCGCTAGCAAAGAAAAATTAGGATTGAAACTTGAATATATCGAACAAGTGTTTATGAAAAATCCTAAATATTACAAATCTGCTTATTATGTTGGGAAACCTATATTATCTGATTTACGGTCTGGGTATGCTATAGATAAGCAAGTCAATTACAAGAATAATGAAATTGCACAATATTGGATTCAATCTTTTCTTGGATCGGATTATAAAACAACATCTAAAGAGGGGAGTAAACAATTCGCTATTGCGGTCTTACGAGCATCACAAACCGCAAAAGAAATCTCAATTAAACAAAAATTAGCAAGCCTAGCAAGTTTGGTAAGTGGATTAGATGGCATGACTATTTCAATTAAGGATATCATAACACACTACAAGATTTCACCAGATGTAAAAGATGAACTAATAAAACATCTTCCATATCCAGAATATGCAGAAACAAAATTTTCGTTTGATGCAGAAGAATTCACTTCAAATGCTCCTTATTCTTGTGTTGAATTAGATAATGAAGCAATGTTGATTGCACCCTCAAACAAATTTAACGATGTATTTACGCGTGAATTATTATCACATTATGATCAATCTAAAGATACTTATCAGTTTTCAACAAAAGGGCAAATTACTAGAGAACATCTTCGAGGTAGAAAATGATTGATAATAGTCTTATTGAGAAATATTCAGAAAATATTGCGAACTATTTAGAACCAATAACAAAAGAATTAGAACAACATTTTGATATTCTCTTCATGAGCCACAGAAGAATAGATAGAATTTCTGCCAGAGCTAAAAGTATCGAAAGTTTTATCAATAAAGCTGCTAAACAAGAAAATGGCGAATTGAAGTACAGTTATCCCTTAACGGATATTCAAGATCAAATAGGTGTGAGGATAGTGTGTTATTTTCTGTCTGATGTTGAACCTATAGAATCAAAAATAAAAGAATATTTTCAACCTTTAGAGAAACAACGCAAAATGCCAAAAGAGGACAATGAATTTGGTTATGAGGGTACTCATTACATACTTTTCATACCTGATGCCATCAGAAATCCAAAAATATCAAAAGATGATTGCCCTGAATTCTTTGAACTTCAAATAAAGACTTTGTATCAACATGCATGGGCAGCTGCAAATCATGATTTAGGCTATAAATGCGAACAAGAATTAACAAAGGATCAAAGAAGAAAAATAGCGTTTTCAGCAGCACAATCATGGGGTGCTGATCAAATTTTTAACGAGTTAGCTAAAGATATACATAAGAATTAACAAACTTTCGTTCACTTTCAAATATAAAAATAAACCAGATATATCAAATGAATTGAATTCTTTTATTTATTTTCTATCTGATGATAATCGTCCATTTGATTTATAGGTAATAATGGTTTTCAGTTGCCTGGTGAATTATCAGAAAAATATGATTTTACTACTGATAGCGACCTGTAGAACAGTAAAAAAAGACAATCGTTTTCAGTACGCGTCAAATAATGTAAGTATTTCACGCTTCGACGTACAACTTCGAAACATCCTGAAAGAAAGCAAT
>CAZEQQ010000643.1:0-1732 GCA_964514425.1 uncultured archaeon | reverse complement strand
TCAATTCTTTAAAGAAATCTAAAGGTATTAATGTAGCTGAAAAAAGGATGTAAGAGTTACTATTTTTTATAGCTTTATTCAACAAAGTTGAAGGATCCAGACAGTAAAGAGAAATTATAATATCTTTCCCTTTTTGTTGATAGAGATAGCAATACTTCTCGTCAAAATATTCTAATGTTCTAAGGAAATTAATCACTTCAAAATAAAGGCTAAGCAAATCTTCTCTGAAAGCAGTTTTTTCATTAAGCGACAACCATTCATCAGATAAAGAAACAAATTTCTTTAATAACAAAGTTAACCTTTTAGTAGGTTTGGTGTAAGAGATTTTATAACTACCATTTTCTTTGCAAAGTTTCTTTACTTCAATGAAATAACTGTTTATCTGATTTAAAATCTTTGAAATAGACGGTAAATAGAGCGCTAAAGCTCTTTTTAAGTCTAAAATGGGTTTTTTCGAAAGGGAAGCAGAAAAAATGTTTCGTGCGCGTTCAGGTAAATTATGTGCTTCATCAATCAAAAAAGTATAGTTCTCATAAGAATCAGTAAAATACCTCTTTAACATAACCCTTGGATCGAAAACATAGTTATAATCGCAAATTATACAGTCAGCAAAAAGAGATAAGTCTAAAGAGAATTCAAAAGGACAAATAACATGTTTACGGGCATAGAGCTCAATGTTTTCTTTTGAATAGTTTTCAATTTGCGCTATATCACTTATAGCTGTTCGTATTTTATTATAATATCCAACAGCAAAAGGGCAATCCTGAGGATTACAAGAGACCTTGTCATTGAAACAAATCTTCTCTTTTGCTGTTATAGTTATTGTTTTAATTCTTAATCCTTTCTCTCTCATTATGGCAAAAGTATCTTCTCCTACTTTTTGTGATGTTGTTTTAGCTGTTAAGTAAAACATTCTACTAGTTTTACCCTCAACAATGCTCTTAACAGAAGGATAGGTTACTCCTATCGTTTTTCCTATTCCGGTTGGAGCATGAATGAACAATTGTTCTTGCTTTTCTATTGTAGCTGTTACAGCTTGTAGTAGTTCTTTTTGCCCTCTCCTATAATCTTGAAAAGGGAATGAAAGTTTTTCAATAGATTCATTTCTCAATTCTTGCCATTCAACAAATTGCTTATTCCATTCGATAAAAAGTCGGGTAATAGAAGAAAAAAAATCTTCTAACTCAATTAGAGTATAGACCTGAGTAAAAGTCCTCTCTTGCTCAGTTTCAATGTTATAATAAGTTAGTTTTATTATAATTTTTTCTAAATTCTTTGTTTTCGCATAAATATAAGCATAGACCTTGGCTTGAGCCCAATGAACGGGGTTATCGTCTTTTTTCAGCAGATCTAATCGTTTTACTGTCGTTTTTATTTCTTCTATGTAAACTGTACGATTATTGTCAAATAATCCGTCAGCTCGACCTCCAATTTCTAAATTGACAGTGTTATAAGTATAGGTATAAGCGAGATAAACCTCTTTTTTGTAACCATCTTCTCGATTTTTTTGCACACTTTGGTGACCCTTTATTCCTTCAATATAGCGACTTGTTCCCGTAAAACCCGTTACTAAGTCCCCACTCAAGTAACTAAAGGCAGCTAATTCTCTTACTGAAACCTTAAAGGAATATTGCTTACTCATACACTAACCATTCCTTTGCTTTGCACTCTCATCCTTTCATACTTATTTTACTATTTAAGTTCTAACAAACTTCATGAATTTTTGCAACAC
>CAZEQQ010000642.1:0-1738 GCA_964514425.1 uncultured archaeon | reverse complement strand
CGAAGCTAGCCCACGTTCGTGCTATTTAAGGATCGATAGGGGCTCCCATTCAATCTTAAATACAAGTTTCTATTTCCCAGCTTACATAAACCAAAGGTTATAAATACCAAGGCATCAGTTTATTTGTCTAAAATACAGACATTCAGGTATTTGATATGTTGACAACTTTGTCGAAATGTTTATTTCTTCAATACCATTTACCATATGTTATAGTGACAAAGTCATTATTTTTGTAGTGAGGAATAACAAAAAAGGTTAATTCTTTTGTTTACGACTAAAAATATTGTTTAATTTGCAATTAACTCTTAAGTGAAGTCAAAGATTGAAATTGTTGAATTTGAGGAGCATGAAAAAGTAACGTTCTATACTCTCCAGTACCAAGGAGAAGAAACGGAGGTTGACAAGTTTTTTGATCAATTCCCTGAAGGATGTGATTATGATGAAGATATTAATATTATCATCAAATGGTTTGAACGCATTGGTGAAAGAGGTGCTTTAGAACGGTATTTAAGACCCGAGGGAAAACGGAAAGATACTGTCTGGGCCATTCCTTTGGAAACTTGTAATTTGAGATTATACTTACTTCGGCTATCTGATGAAATTATTATTCTTGGTAATGGAGGAGGAAAAACTACCGCAACATATAATGAAGATCCATTTTTAAATTCCTGTGTTGAACTTTTACAGGAAATAGATGGTTATATTAGATCACGATTAAGCAAAGGTAAACTTTCCATTTACGGTAAGCAGATATTTGGAAACACCACCTTTGATATCAAAAGAAATAAAAATGTTAAAAAATAAACGGTTAGAGGAAAGGCGAAAAAAAATACCAAAAGATATCGACCTTTTTGTAAAGCATTCCTTTGATTTAGTTGACAAGATTCATAGTTTACTAGAGCAAAAAGGTATGGAACAGAAAGACCTTGCCCGTTTGCTTGGTAAGAACGAAAGTGAAATTAGCAAGTGGATGACAGGCACACACAACTTCACTTTAAAAACTATATCAAAAATTGAGGCTGCAATTGGTGAGTCAATTTTAGATGTTAAGGCTCAAAAACCCGTAATTTTTTACTTTACAAATCCTGAGTATCGAATTGAGCCAATGAAAGACTCTTCAAGCGTTCCTGTCTCTTGGAACACCTCTTTTCAAAGTGCTACTCAAACCTCAAGTAATTACCTAAACTAGCTATGAGCGACAAAAATGAAGTTTCGGTGAAGATTCTCGAAGTAATTGAGGTTTCATTCTCCATGAAGCCACTACCTGAGAATATCAATGAAGTTGAATTTGGGAAGAATCTACAGTATGGATTGGGCTTCAGTTTAAGTATAGACCATAAGAGCAACAAGTTTAGGATCCGCACATTGGTTAACTATTCTGTTAATGACGTTAATGATATTAAGGTATCTAGCGAGGTTGACGTTGTGTTTCTTGTGAAAAACCTAAATAAAGTTGTTCGGCTTGATAAGCAAACAAAAAAAATGGATATCCAGAACGAATTTCTTGCCACTTTAATTGGGGTTTGCATTGGAACTGTAAGGGGTGTTTTATCAACCAAAACCAAAGGAACCCCTTTTGCTAAAGCTCCTCTGCCAATTATTAACTCCAAAGATATTGTCTTAAAGATGAAGGACACTCAAATAAGCTAGTAAACATCACAGTTCCCTTTTCAGTTAAATTAAGAGTAGATATTTCCCTTGATCATATTTAATAAGTTTCCTTGTCATCCCCTTAAGC
>CAZEQQ010000641.1:0-1741 GCA_964514425.1 uncultured archaeon | reverse complement strand
CCCTGAAAACGACCCTTCGCCGTGATCAAAAACATCCTCCATTCCGGCCATCACCCAGTCACCACCATCCGGCGAATCCACACCAAAAAAAACACTATATCAACTGCTTCGGCTACAACCTAAAAAAAAACAACTCAACACCCACCCAAAAAAAACACAACCCTAGCAAACGCTATCAAAAAAAAGAGGAAAAAATAAGGAAAAACATATAAATTAGCCCAAAAATAAGTAAAAAACACTTGTAAAAAATTCAAAAATACACAAAAAAACAAAATCTAAAAAGTAAGGTTAATCAAAATCCTCTTTAAAAAAGTGAATGCAAAAATTAGCTTCTATTATTGGTCCAAGACTGATTATTTGAATGGGTTGTAAATTTCTAAATCTTGAATATCTTTAAAATCTTTATCATTCCGAGTTACTAAAATAAGGTTATCATTCAAACAAGTTGCGGCTATAACTGCATCAGGAAGTTTTATTTTCGAATTTTTCTTAATTTTAATCGTTAAATCAGATATTTCATCGGTGATGTTTATTACAGATGCAAATTCTATGAATTCTTCAGCCAGTTTGTAACCTTCAGGAGAGTGCTTGTTCCAACCTAATAATTCGATTTTAGTGATGATGGAAATATTAAAGGATTTATTCAAAATATTTTTGATTTTAACCAATTCCTTTTTGGGAATATCCCCAGCAAGATAATAAATAAGAATATTAGTATCTAACAAGTAATTCTTCATATTCTTACCCATTCATCTCGTAGATCTTTAACTTCTTTTTCTAAATCCAGTTTTAAATTATGGTATATGCCCCAATACTTTGAAGGTTTAAAAACTTTTTCGTTCTTCTCTTCTAGTTGATCCTTTAACAGAGATTTATTTTCATTCCACATTTTGATAGGGATTATGACACCTGTTTTTTTACCCTTTGAGTCATATATGTATTTTATAGCCATATCAATCCCACACTTTTGTTGATTTTTTCTTTTTTTAATATAATTTTCTTAGAAAATCTTTGACTACTATAATAATGTATGGTGATCTAATTTAATATTTATTTTCTAATTTTTATAAATCTGACATTAATTTACCCTTTACGAGTTAATATTCCATCCCAGCTGCACACGTTAGAAGAGTATTCAGTCTAAGAAACAAAAAAAAGGATTTTACAGAAAATTTGATAAATAATTATTTAATGTATTCGTACTATTCCCTGTTTATTATCAAAATCGTCGTCAAAACTAAATATTTCATGGATTTCAAGTTCTTTCATTACCACGATGGTCAATGCATCAGCTAACCCCATTGAGCTATCGTAATTATATAATTAAAGTATTGCCTTTTCTGTAAGTTCTCTGGTTTCATATATAATCTTAAATTCATTTTTAATAAAGTTATATGCTTCCATTACGGCAGTTGTATTTTTATTTAGTCTTTTTATTAGTAAATTAATTATTTCAGCCAATATTGCATTCGTAACTAATAATTCTTCATTTTTAAGTTTTCCCGATAACTCTAGAGCTCTTTTATGTTCTTTTTCATTACGAACAAGAAATGATACAATATAAGATGTATCTACCATTATCATCCTTATATTTCTCCATTTCTCATCTTTCTTTTATCTTCAACTGCATTAAATGGTTTATCTGCTGTAAATCTTCCCGCCATAGACTCAAAAGTTAATTTATCCTTTGATCTTTCCTTTTTATCTAACATTGATTCAATAGCTTCAGCTATTATTCTAT
>CAZEQQ010000640.1:0-1745 GCA_964514425.1 uncultured archaeon | reverse complement strand
TGAGTTATGATAATGATACAACAGTAAAAAAGAATGACGGTTATGGTTATTATACCTATACTCTACAAATCCAATCGTCAGTAGTATTTTTCAGAGCAAGATTTATTGAGTTTGAAGATGTACTAAATATCCCTAATGTTATCACAACAGGATTAAGAATTGGATCAACAATACTTAATGAAACAATCTCTCAATTCGACGATGTTTATATGAATGTTACATTAAACAATTATAATATCACCAAATATGGTGTCATGTATAGAGAAGTAACCACAGCACACGATGGAACCTTTAGTAACAATTCTGTGTTATTATCTCAAAATGGTACCGCCACTGCTGCTTTTGCAGTCCATACTAACCAAACTTTTGAAGTTGGAAAACAAATTGAACTACGTTCATTTATTGTTCATTATGACAGTGCAATAAACCAATCAAGAATACTTCATCAAAATAAAGCTCATTTTGTAACAATTATTGATGGAGAACCAGATATAGAATTGAAGCATAATGCTTTTACTAACAATGCAACTGTTACTCTTAGTTGGAAAATAAATAGTACCATATCCCGAAATCTAACTCAAATAGATATTGATTGGGGTGATGGTAACCCTATTTTTACAGTTGCAAATGTTACTAACACTTCTGCTGTTTATAGCTACGCTCAGAGTGGTGAATATAACATTACTCTTCATGCTTATGCTGAAAATACTTATGCCAATAAAACAAGTAAAATAGTTATTGATATTGATAATCCTACTGGTGTTTTCTGGTTAATCAATCCTTTAACTGAAGAAGAATTCCGATACAATTCATCAGATGTCATAATTGAAAACAACAGAAAAGCAGTTCAAGTTAGATTTGAAATGAGTGACACTGGTGGAAGTGGTGTTCATAAAGCTGTTTTTACAACAAGCGAAGGTAATTCTTATGAAGTTGCTGAAATGGAAATAGTGGAAATCGTTTTCCTAGAAGAAGGAGAACATACTATAACCATGGAAGTTTATGATAAAGCTGGAAATAGCATATCACTCAGTATGGAATTTACTTTGATTGTTAAAAAAGCAGATACAGGATCTCCAGTTCCTTTCTCGTTTGGAGCATATTCACTGTTTGGGCTAGCAATTATCGTTTTATTAGGTTACAAGAAGACAAAGAAAAATTAATTCTTTAACTTCTTCCCTTCTATTTTTCAAAAACTTTTTCAGATACCTCTATTTATTCATTCTAATGAAATTACAAAAGGATAGCGAACAGTTTTTTATTGACTATCTGATTAATGAAATGAATTGTAACACTATTGATGAGTTGAAAGTATTTGCAATAAAACAAACAAAACTTTACAATCACCCCAAATTACATGAAACTATTTTAGAGCTCCTTAAAACATCAAAAAATCCCGAATTGATTATCGAAGTTTTATATTCATTACAAACAAAGAAACTTTCCCAAGAAGGTTTATGTTCATTTTTTGAATGTATAAGTCATACTAACGAAGATGTTAGAGCTGTTAGTGCATCTCTTCTTAAATCATACACTACACTATCCTATACTAAACTAAAAAAAGATTTGACAACTAAAAAAATCGAATCTAAAGAGATACAAAAGAAGAAAATTTGGCTATTGGGACAGATAGGAATTCTAGAGGATATTGACTTATTAGAATCTTTTAGAACTAAGGATGATGAAGAGTTAAATTTTCAAATTGATGATGCTCTTCTCTCTTTGAAAAGAAGAAATACTAATAC
>CAZEQQ010000639.1:0-1745 GCA_964514425.1 uncultured archaeon | reverse complement strand
CAAGGTATTCTCAGGTTAAAAGCATAAGGGAATTATTTGGGGGAGGATTGTGTGATTATTGCCATATCACGCATTCTGACATCGTTTGGCTATATTAAATGTTGTAGATTTAAAAGCAACTTCAAAGTCAAGGTACAACGAACATTATTGCGATAATTTTATATTCAATTAAAAACATTTTTTATTCTTCGATGTCATCAATAGAAAAATAAATCTCTAAATCTGTGGCAATAAGATTACTTTTATCAAACCTCCTATTAATGCTTTCAAATATAGAATCAGCACCTCTTGAACGGAGCGCATTATCAAGTGATTCTAACCTTTCCAAATTCTCAATTCTTCTTTGCTGATTGTCTAATTTCAGTTTCTCAACTTCTAACTCAAGTTTTTTATGATTAAGTCTCCAACTTCGAATCTTTTCAAATCCTTGTAGAAGCATCCAAGGAATTCCCAATCCTGCTGCGGCAAGTGGGATAATTACCTCAAGACTCAGTGGTGAATTTCTACTAATTGAGTTCAGATATAATTTATGAGTATTTTGTATTGGGCGACCTTTTCTATAGAAAAAATAGTGCGAAAAATTAAACTCTTGATAATCCTTTAATGTGGATAATACGATACAATCATTTAGCAAATCAATATCATATAAAAGTGAAGAAAAATCCTGTAATTGGAGTACTTTATTTATTCCAATTTGAGTTCCATTCTGTTCTTCAAATGTCAATTTGAATTTTACTGGTGACATTAAATAATAATAGTAGTACATAGCTAAGTTTTTATATGAAGTCTGTTAAATTTATCCAAATAATCTATGTTAATTTCTTCCAATTCTTCATAAGTTATAACATTGATTTTATCAAACATACGCTTCAAATCCTTATCAAACTTTTCTTTCATTTCTTCCTTTTCTTCAAGTCTACCCGCTAATAACATATAATCAAAGTTTTGAGTAGCATACCCAATCTTATCCTCAATTGCAGAAAAATTTATAGGGTTTTCAGAAAACTCTTTATATCGCCAGACTTGTTCCAAATGTGATAGAAACTCACTACTAATCTGCGGTCTTTTTGTATGTTTTTTCACATAAAAAGTTACGTCTTCTTTTTTTACTTCAAAAAATGTGGTTTTGTGAAAATCAGGAAATTCGGTTTTTAAAATAAAATCACATTCTTCACTTGTCCTTGCGTTCAAATCATAAAGGTTCTTTTCGTATTCAAGGTCATGAAAAGCGTCTCTTAGGAGTATTATCTTGTTTTTATTAAAGAACTCATGTAGTATAGTTCGTTCATTATTCTTTCTATCATATTTCACATGATTTTTATATGTTTTATTAAATGTTTCAATAGCTTTTTCTAAATACTCTTGGTTCAAAATTAACCAGTTATAGTCTAAAGGTTGGGGGTTCTTGATAAATTCTAATGATAAAACCTTGGTTTTTAAGGAGAAATAATTTTCTGAATATTTAAGAATATTCTTTGAATAGAAGTTTTTATAAAAATTTGTTTCATGAAATTTTCTTAGTCCTCCTATACTTAGACCTAAGCTATCCAAATCCTCAAAAATCTGGTGTCTCCATTCCTTTATCAATCTTTCACATTCCAAGATAAAAAATTTCTGGTTTCTTAATTCATTCTTTTGCACAATAGAATCATATACATTAGAATAAAAATGTGTTTTTGTATTATGTTTTGAGTATATCATCAATGGTATTGAACAGATACGAAAATTATTTTTTGAATAGGAAG
>CAZEQQ010000638.1:0-1747 GCA_964514425.1 uncultured archaeon | reverse complement strand
CTATAATAACGAAAAAAGAAAAATATAAACATATAATAAAAGAAAATATTACTTTGATTGCAGATATTTTAGTAAAAAGTGAACAAAATTACATTGTTATTCATGGAGCAGGATCTTATGGTCATGTTATTGCTAAAAAGTATCAAATTAAAACGGGATATGATAGTAGGGAGCAAATAACTGGTGTTGTGAAGATTAGAAGTGATATGAACGAATTAAATAGCATAATAGTAGAAACATTTGTGGAGAAGGGCATTAATGCAATTGGTATGCAAACGAGTGCTATGGTGGTGAAAAACAATATAGGTGATTATAGCACTTTTATTGAGCCTCTTTTAAATACTTTAAAACTAGGGATTATACCCGTTCTCTATGGTGATGTCATCTTTGATACAAAAAATGGTTTCACAATATTAAGCGGAGATTCACTGTGTACACTTTTAGCACAAAAAATGAATGCTAAAAGAGTCATATTTTTAACCGATGTAGATGGGATTTATGGTAAAAGAACACCAACTGAAGACTATCACCTACTCGATGTAATAGAAAAAGCTGCTTTGGATAGTATAGAACTAGAAATTCTAACAAATACTGATAAAATTGATGTTACGGGAGAAATGGACGGAAAACTAAAGGAAATAAAAGAAATGTCCAATTATGTAGATGAAGTAATAATTGTAAATGGCTTATTACCAGAGAGAGTACTAGCTGTGTTAAAAAATGAGCCTACTATTTGCAGTAAAATTGTAAAATGAAATTATCAAATAGAAGGAAGGAGCAATCTTTTCAAATCAGAGCCTTTAAAATTAATAATTTAGTGAACATAAAAAGCGAAAAAGAGAAGGCTTTTAAACTCTGCAAAAAGTGTCACACACAAATATGACCTAATGAAGGCTATTGCCTGAGGTGAAAAAATGTCGATTTATAAAAAATTTGTATTACCCGAAGAAATTGTTAATGAATCTCTTAACATTTTAGGAACTGCTAGTAAAACTGGCAAAATCAGAAAAGGAACTAATGAAGTTACTAAAGCCATTGAAAGAAAAACTGCTCTCATGGTTTATATCGCTGAAGATGTTACTCCTCCTGAAGTTGTGATGCATATTCCTCTTCTCTGTGAAGAGAAAAAAGTTGCTTACACATTTGTTTCAACAAAAACTGCTTTAGGAGAAGCAGCAGGATTAAAAGTAGGTTCAGCTTCTGTTGCAATAGTTGACGCAGGAGAAGTTAAAAGCAGTTTAGAAAGTTTAGCCAATAAAATTGCTGAATTAAAGAAATAAGGTGACCTAAATGAGTGAAAAAGAAAAAACTCCAACTACCTCCGCATCTTTTAGAGATGATGCTGGTGTTGCTGCAGAAGTAATCCAGATAATGGATCGTACAGGTTCAGTTGGTGAAGTCGTTCAAGCTAGGGTTAAAGTACTAGACGGTAGAGATAAAAATCGTATTTTAACTCGAAATCTCAAAGGTCCCGTAAGAAAAGGCGATGTTTTAATGCTTCGTGAAACAGAAAGAGAAGCAAGAAAAATAAAGAAGCGATAAAAGAGTGATAAACAATGGTAAAAACAAGAAAATGCTCTTACTGCGGCACTGATATAGAACATGGAACAGGTATGTTGTTTGTCCAAAGATCAGGTGCAACATTAGATTTTTGTAGCTCAAAATGTCAAAAAACAATGTTGAAATTAAAACGTAATCCTAAAAAATTGAAATGGACAGACAGATATGAGCGTAAAATTTTATAATT
>CAZEQQ010000637.1:0-1748 GCA_964514425.1 uncultured archaeon | reverse complement strand
TTTTTTGCAAAAACCATAAAAACATAATTCTTTGTATAATTAACTGTGCAAAAAGTTCTTTATCGCTTTCGTTTGGAATTCCTTTAACATTTTTTATCAAATACTCTTCTGAATTACAGTATAAATCATAAAACTCTTTTACAAATTCACTTCTGTCAAAAATTGTATCAAAACTATCAAGGTTATTATATTCGAGGCTGTCAATTTTCTTTATGAAAGAAGCTACTAGATCATCTCTTTTTTTCTTGAGTTTTAGAGTTTTTCCCGAACCTTCATCATATTTTAAAAAAAGGTACTCCTTAAAATCATTTTTAACTAAAAAAATGTAATTGACAAAAATATTATCCATAAATTCTCTTTCAGCTATTTTTATGTCAGTGTTATCTTCATAAGATACTATTAAAACTAGATCTCCTTCATCCGAGAATTCAAAGTATTTGTGTTTTAATTTATTAAGTTCATCATTCACATAGTCAAATTCTTGTTGTTCTAAAAAATTTCTTACTTTAAAGAAGTCGAATAGTTCTTCAACATTTTTTACATTATTAAATGAGTTCATGTTTGCCACCCAATTACTTCGAAATCAAGATCCCTATCCGTTCTAATACCACCAAAATAGGTATCAGGTCTGTCTGAAAGATAATCATCGAAAAATTGTTCCAATACTTCGATTATTTTTCCAGTTTCGATATTATTCAGATTATCTTTTTCAATATCAATTCCATATTTAGAAAACCATATTTTCAAGTCTCTTACTTCATTTGTTCTGAGATTCAAACTTTCATATATGTATCTAACTCTTAAAAGCCTTATTTTTTCATCTGCATCGGTTTTGACTAGTTTTCTACTTTGTGAAAGTGTTCGAATGTGGCGAATTATCTTTCTATGTATCCCCGTGAATGATTGTATTTGGCCCTGTCTGAGGGGCATGAATAATTGGCTGTATTCCTTGTATTGATTTTCTTTAAAGTGTTTATCACAATTTAGAACTCTTTTTTTAAGTAAATCGATTTGATGTTTGTCTAAATTACCTATTTTTTGGCCATGTTTGTTATCTGCGAGATGTAATATTTCATCGAAAGGGACATTTTTACCCTCATCATGTTCAAAACTAATTAAAACATTCTTCATTTTTTCGTTTCTTTTTTTATCCTGAATTCGATAAAGACGCAGTAGACGTTTGTCATTGGTTATTGAATAGTATGGTGTTTTTTCAATTGCGGTTTTTAATTGACTAAAATCTTCATCTGATATCCCTAAATCTTTTAGCTTATCGATTATTCTTAATTTTTGCACGGTTTCTTCATCTTCCCCATAAACATCAGCAGTTTTGAAATCTGAGCTTCTAATATTCATTTCTAATGATGTAATATCTGTTTCTTCTCTTTCTTTCTTGATTGTCTCACCAATCGTTTCTACAGTGACATCTTCTTCATCACTTAAGATCTGCATTTCTTTGGCCAATAAATTTTGAACATCTTCAATCTTTTCCCCTAATCGTTTTAGGAGTTTTAAGAGCTCTTCAAGATCTCTATCTGGAAAAAAATTATAGACATATATCTCATTATCTGAACCTATTCTATTTACTCTTCCAACTCTTTGGACAATTCTCATGGGGTTCCAAGGTAAATCATAATTGATTATGTTAGAAGCATCTTGGATATTCACGCCTTCACTTAAGGCATCTGTGGATATGAGAAAATCTATTTCTTCATTCTCACTAATATCCATATAATCATTAGCAATTG
>CAZEQQ010000636.1:0-1748 GCA_964514425.1 uncultured archaeon | reverse complement strand
CACTGCCTATCTTACTGCAGATCCTTCTGCCTTCTTCAAAGTAGTGTTTGGTGTAACCTCGGTCATTGATGGTGATAAGTGGGTTGGCATAGAGGGTTTGCTGGTCGAAGATTGGGGTATAGTAGTCTTGACCGTTTTGGTTGACATAGTATGTTTGCCCTGTGAGCTTAAGGTTTCTTTCGCCTGTGGCATCATAATTATACCAGGCTCCATTTCGCCTATCACTCATCGCCTGAATACGGTTGTCTTCTGTCCAACAGAGATTACTCAATTCATTATATGTTACATTCTTTATTTTCACGCTTCAAAGTTAGTACTTTTATTTAATCCTTTACTTTACAAAAATAACTCTTCGTTTTAATTCTTTAAAACCTAATTATAAAAATACAAAACGAAAAGTTATTTTATACTTTTATCTATTCTTGAATATAAATCAATTATTAACTCAACTCTAATTCTGATACACCACATAAATTATAGTCAATATCAAATTTACAGATTACTTACCTTCATTGATATAAATAATAGTGATACAGAAAACCATCTCTTTCTCTTTCAACTTTATAAATAGAAGAACTATGCTTTAACAAACAAGAAGAGGAGGTAAAGAAATCATTTCTCCATATCGTCGGGTACATAAACATTATCTTATCAAAATGTTCAAGAGTTCCCTTGTATACCACTTTATTTTGCTTTACCAACAATAATAAGTTTTTATCTTCTGATTCTATTGTAAAGTCTCCTCCATGGTATGGAAATCCAATAATTTTGGATATATCAGACTCAAATCCAACACTTATAAGATATAATGTATCATAATCAACTTTTAATACCTTCTTTAAATCAATATAATCAGCAGGAGCAGTATAATACGTACTATCTATATAATTAAAAAAAACAGCAGTTTTATTAAATTTGCAATTATACCTGATATATTTTGCAATCTTATCAGAAGTTTTATTACAAGCACTCATCAAAACACTCACACTAATTAAAACAATGATAATTCTTAAATGCCTCATAATCTATTCGTTTAAACCATTATTTCCTTTTCTGGCAATTTCTTTCATTGCCGCATTATATTGTGCTTTTGTAATCCTCGTTTTTACAACTTCTACTTTACTCTTATTGGTTGTAGTTGTATACAACCCATTTGTGTAATATTCTTCCATAACTTTACCTGCCAATGTTTTATTATCAGCATTTGGATTTTCTAAGCCAATTCTTCTACCAATTTCATTATTAAGCAAATCAACTACATTATCTGCTTTTGTTAGAGCTTTTTTAAGAGAGCCTTTACTTGCATCATATGAAAAACTTCTTTCAGAAGAACTTAAACTCCATCCCGTTTCATGAGAATTTGCTGCACGAGTTGCTTGTTCATTTCCCAAATCTCTTGACATTAAGGCATTCCATAGGGTATGCCTTATAGCATTTTGAGGACCACCCTCCACGTTTTCTTTCCTTCCAATAGCATTTCCAATATTTATCTGAAAATTAGTAGCAACAACATTCAGATTGTTTTTTATGTACATGGCATTATTTGTGTTTCCAATTAAATATCCGCCTTGCTTTATTGGCTTCCAAAAACCATATTTTTCTAAGATAAGTCCAAAAAGAGCACTGGAATTGTTATATGTATATGGTGGATCATCCATTGCCCTCCCATCCAGATCCACAAGCATAACAGGATTATTCGCACAATAGTTATAACTTGTTAGGCTTGGATATTTGTCGCTCATTGGGTC
>CAZEQQ010000635.1:0-1758 GCA_964514425.1 uncultured archaeon | reverse complement strand
TTTTTATTAATTAAATGAATGGTTTTTTTAAAACTACTTAGTTTTAAATATTGCCGTAATCTATTATAGTTATGAACAACTTTAGAAACGTAACATGGGGGTTAATTATAGTATCTTTACTTCTTTGTGCTTCTGCACATTTTACTATTGGTGAATTGTCGAACCAAGACACTACCATTCCTCTTTTAGAGGGGGAAGAAGATGAAGAAGCTTTTTCAATAATTTATGGTGCTCCTGGTCATGTGGCCCTAGCTATTGGTGAAGAAGACAACTTACTTTTTACTAACTCCTATAAAGGATTAGCTGTCATGCAACTAGATAACCTTAGTAATTATAATTACTATGGCGAAGAAATAGGACTGTCAGAAACGAATATCCTAGGATTAGCAATAGACACAGAACTCAAACTCCTCTACATTGAAACGATAATTAGTTTAGATGTCTTAAACTATACAAAAACACCTTATGAAGTAGAACATATTACTACAATTGGAATAGGAACGATTGGATTTGGAGTTGCACATAATATGTATGTCGATCCAGATACCCATTATCTTTGGATAGCTGCACCAAATACAGGATTATTCATCTATGACCCAATCAGTAAAACACAAGTTGATCACAGTGGTTATGATTTGCCTACTGATGGTCTATTAGCAATTGATAAAGACACTGACAATGATGTTTTCTACTTTGGGGCTGTTTCTGGGCTCTATGCAGTTGACACATCAAACAATGAAACAACTCATTATTCAATAGCAGATGGAATGCCTCACAATTTCACAAGATTAGTAAAATACTCTTCAGAGTATAATAGGGTATTCATTAACACAATAGACGATCGACCTGAAATGTTTATCAGTGGTGGCTTATCTGTTCTATTCCTGAATAACAATACTATAGCAAACTACACCTTGAAAACATCTGAAAGTGTGCCTAATCCTATGTATGTCGCTAGTTTAACACTAGACCCTGCAAGGGATTTGGGATATGTCGCTTCATTCTTTACGACTAATGCTGAATGTGGTCTTTATATTTTTAATATTACAACAATGGAAGGTATAGCTCGTAGTGCACAAGGTAGAATGACGACAGGAATACCTCTCATTAATTCCACACCTCAAGTTGATGGTCTTTTAGCGACTAGTGTATTAATTGAATCAACAGGTGAAGTCGTTTTAGGTTCTGTTAAAAGGATACAAATCTTAGATTTCATTATTGAAGGTGGTTCTACAATAAGACAGAGTCCTCTTGATGGTCTTGCTCACAATATTGTAGGTGATGTAAATTATGATTCTACTGAAGACAAAATTTATGCTTCCACTCTTTTAGGTTTAAACAGAATTGATCCACATACAGGTGAAATAGAATTACTGATCGATTACCCTGGTGCAGGAGGTAGTACCGCTGCAGAGATTCTCGTTGATGATAGAATGGTTTACCATCATAGATTTGAATACAATATAACATCAGGAGAGTACAATCTGACATTTCCTTTCGAAAACCAGACAGAATTCTCCCAAGTCAAAAGTATCTCCGCTTCGACGAACAATACTCTTATCTTTTACTCGATAGGTATAAACAATCCTCATGATGTTGGTGGTAGTAATGGCTCTCTGATGATTTTTAATAGGGTAACAGAGGATTATTGGATATTTGATTTAGGTTACAATAAATCTGTTTTGAATGTAGAAAAAACATTACAAGATCCAACAAAAAACATACTTTACATTGCAACAAATTTAGGACTAGTGGTAT
>CAZEQQ010000634.1:0-1761 GCA_964514425.1 uncultured archaeon | reverse complement strand
AGAAGAAGAAGAAGAAGAAGAAGAAGAAGAAGAAGAAGAAGAAGAAGAAGAAGAAGAAAAGGTAAGAAAAGTATACAGATAAATGATCAATACTGAGTAATGCATGCATTAAGTAAGTTATTTATAGTATCTCACCAATAAGGTGATAGACAACAGTGAAAGAAAATGAGCGATAGCGAACAAAAAGATTCTGTAAAAGAAACATCGAATATATTTCTATTAATAAGCCAATTAGAGGACGTTTTAGCATTAACGCCACAAAAATTGGTAGAAATACCTTCTAACCTGAGAAAAATAAAAAGACTTGTTCCTAATGGGGAAGGTAAAGAGGAAATGAATGGAAGTAAAGAAAAACATATACAAAAAAATGAAGGATCTTACAAAACAGAAGAAAAAGGAGAGGAAATTATGATCCCAAAAAGTAAACATATCTATAATTCGTACGAATACGAAAGCTACTCAACAAAACAAGAACAAGAAAGCATCAAAGCTGATTCATATATTGAAATGTTAAAAGAAAAAATTACAGCGAAATATCAAGATTGTAAAATAAAAATAGAATCTCTCTACCTCCCTGCAACAAACATTGATGAAAAAGAAGCGTTAGAACTAATAGATAAAATGTTTATATCAATCAAAGAAATAAACCTAGAAAAAACAGAATCATTGTACATACCGTTCGCATTCTGTAAAATAGAAACAAAACACCATAACTTTTTTACTATGGAGTTTGAGGAAATGATCATACCTCTAGTATTCAATGAAACATACGAATATCCAATATTACAAAGCATAGGGGAATACACACCAGAAAATTTAACAATAGATGAAATGGCGAAATGGAGCCAAATAGTGAATAACTTACAATTACAACTAATTCAAATGATAAATAATGAAGGAGTAAAATACTTCAACTATGAAAAAGAGGAAAAATACGAAAATAAACATTTTGATGAAGAATCATTAACACTAATGCTAGAAACCTTAACAAGCAAATTTGCAACAATGCAACAATGTGAAGAAGAATATACAATAGAACAAAAACTAGAAAGAATAATAGAAAGAATAAGAGACGAAAACAAATTATGGGGAGAGGAATATATAGAAAAAATAAAAGAAGTGCTGAAAAAGAATACAGAAAAAATAGAAAAAACAATAAAAAAAGAAAATGAAAAACTAGAAGAATATTATAACTCACTAGTGAAAATGCAAAAAGAATTGGAAAAAGAAACACAAGAACTAAAAGAACTAGAGAAAATAGGAAGAGAAAATAGAGAACAAAGAATAAATATGACAAAAAAAATGAGTGATTTTAAAGGAAAAAAGGAAGAAACAAAAAAACAAATAGAAAAAATACAAAAAATGAAAAACAATCAGGAAAAATGGAGAGAAATAACAAAAGAAGAAAAAAAAGAAGAATTAAACAAAAAAGTAGTAGAAGAGTTTAAAGAAATAATACTAGATAAAATAGCAACAACAATAGATGAAAATAACATAGAAGAAAAAATAAAGGAAAATGAAACAAAAAAAGAGAAAGAACTAATAATAAATCTAATAAAAATACCAATAAGCTTGTACCATGTGAATGGAAAGGATGAACCACAAAAGAAAGAAATGATAATATTGTACGATGGACTAGCAGAAGATTGGTCAATACTAAGATACTAGCATACTATGACACGAAAACATTAAGATACAAAAAAAAGAAAAAAAACATGAACCTCAGAGTTCATCTCAGTGCACATTGAGCCGTTAAATAAA
>CAZEQQ010000633.1:0-1764 GCA_964514425.1 uncultured archaeon | reverse complement strand
GAAGTAAATATTGAAACAGATTTTGCAGCTAAAAATGAAGATTTTTTAGCGTATGTTAAAGATATTGCAATGCAGATAGCAGCATCAAAACCTGAGTATGTCAGAAGAGAAGAGATTCCTGCTGAAATAATTGAAAAAGAAAAAGCTATTTTAAAGAGTCAGGCTTTAAACGAGGGTAAACCTGAAAAAGTTGTTGAAAAAATGATTGAAGGCAGGATTGAGAAGTTTTACAAGCAAGTTTGTCTTTTAGATCAAGCATATATTAGAAACCCAGATATATCTGTACAGCAAATGACCAATGAAATAATAGCAAAGATTGGTGAAAATATTTCTGTAAGAAGATTTACAAGATATGAGATGGGTGAGGGATTGCAGAAGAGAGAAGAGAATTTTGCTGATGAAGTTGCTAAGCAAATAAATAAATAACAATAACAAGGCACTTAAATGTGCCTTTTATTTTGGAGTTTGATATGAATTATAGAAGAATATTAATAAAATTAAGCGGTGAAGTGTTCTCAGGAAATAATGGTGGAAATATTGATATGGAAACCTTAATGGATATTGCTAAAGCGCTTAAGCAGATTAAAGACGATGGTAAGGAAATAGCTATTGTAGTTGGAGCTGGTAATTTCGTCAGAGGTAGAGATATTAAAGACATTGTAAGATCTAGAGCTGATTCAATGGGTATGCTTGCAACTATAATTAATAGTATTGCACTTAAAGATGCTCTTGAAAAGACAGGATTGGATTCTGAAGTATATTCAGCAGTCTTAATGAGCGAGATATGCAAAACATACAGAAGAGATGATGCAGTCAGAGATTTAAAGAATGGAATAATAACTATACTTGCTGCAGGAACTGGAAATCCTTACTTCTCAACTGATATGGCAGCTGCATTAAGAGGAATTGAAATAAATGCTGATGTAATATTATTTGCAAAAAACGTTGATGGTGTATATGATAAGGATCCTAAAAAACATACGGATGCAATTAAATACGATAGAGTAACATATTCTAAAATCTTGTCTGAGCAATTAGCAGTTATAGATATGGCAGCTGCTGTATTATGTGATGAGTTCTCAATGAGTTCAGTGTTGTTTGCATTAAATGAACCAAAAAATATTATTGAAGCATCTAGAGGTGGAAATATAGGAACCATTATTGAAAAATGACCTCATATTGTGTAGAATGTATTTATCTTATTAGACGAAAAGGAGTATTGTTATGATAAATAAAGATGAATACAGTAAAACAACCGAATTAATGTCACAGGCTATTGATGCATTCAGCGAACATATCTCCACAATAAGAGCAGGAAGAGCAAATCCTTCTGTTCTTAATAATATTTATGTTGATTATTACGGTCAAAAGACCCCGCTAAATCAGATAGGTAATGTTTCTTCACCAGAACCAAGACTTTTAGTAATTCAGCCTTGGGATACATCTATTCTAAAGGAAGTAGAAAAAGCGATTTATGCATCAGACCTTGGTATTAATCCACAAAGTGATGGAAGAGTTATACGCTTAATATTTCCAGTCTTATCTCAAGAAAGAAGAGAAGAGCTTGTTAAAAAAGTAAAAACATATGGTGAAGAAGCTAAGGTAAAAATTAGAAATATTCGAAGAGATGATATTGAAAAATACAAAAAACAAAGAAAAGACTCAGAAATAACTGAAGATGATTATACAATTATTGAAAAAGATATTCAAACACTTACAGATGAGCATATAACAAAAATTGATGATATCGTAAAGAATAAAACA
>CAZEQQ010000632.1:0-1767 GCA_964514425.1 uncultured archaeon | reverse complement strand
ACTCACTGATTCTGCGAAATTTTCATTTCTTCTTGGTATTCCTTCAATTGGTATGTCTGGAGTCTATGCAATATTAAGACTGATTGGAAATCCAAATTCTGTTGATTGGTCAATTATGATAATAGGCTTTATCACTTCATTCATATCCGGATTATTCGCCATCAAAATTCTTCTTAAATTATTAAGCAAGGTAGGCATTACTCCATTTGTAATCTATCGAGTCGCTTTCGGAACTCTCATTATTGTGACGACAATTGTATTAACTCTGTTAAATAGATAAGTTAACATAACTTATATTATTTTTTCCGTGATAAAAACGCTAAAATACTATCAATTCATTATCAATTTATACATTATATTATAAAGAAATGAAGCATTTAACCTATCCCTCATTAAAAGATTTTTGTGAATCTAAATATAAGAAGAACCTTAATACTAAAACTCTATGCATATTTGATATTGACGGTATTTTTTTTGAAGGTTTAACCGATCCTCATTTTTGGTTTTCTAACATCAAGAAAGAATATCTGGATGAACTGAATAAGATTGTTAACACAGGTACGAACATTTGGATATTTACAGACAGAAATATTTTTGGATTCTGGGGTCCTTACAAAAAACAATTATCCGATACCCTTTCCGCAAATGGTAAAATAAAAGTGCCAAGATACAAGGGAAGCCTTGATTTTCTAAAAAGATCGAAATCGTATGAAAGAGCTTTAATACTTAACGCAAAGAAGCCGGGAAAGGAAAGTGTAAAAGTGCTTGAAAAATCAACTAAACTATTTGATACCGTATATTATTTCGGCTCACAAGACGTTTTTTTTAAATATGATGATAAAACTTTGGTAGAAAAGATAAAACATGATAAAATCAACCTGTATTTTATTGACATAAGAAAATGAAAAAAGAAGAACAAAATGATTCGATTTCTACATTCAACCTTATATTTTGGTTAGGTGGTGTGTTTTACCTTGGATGGATACTTAGACAAACAATAATCAATCTTTTTCGCATCCAAATCGATGGTGTTTGGTACAACGAAAATTATGCTCTAATCCAATTAATAACTTATCTCCCTTTTGGATTAGTTTTATCAAAAGCAACAAAAGCAAAGTTTTCAACACTGATTACAGCTTTATTCACTATTTTCAGTCTATATATAGTCAGCACCTCAGCAGATATGGTTGTACAACTTGATAATGCTTGGACTTATATAAAAGAAAATACCAGTGATATTTTAGATTATTTAACTAATCAGGTTATATGGTTGTTACCCATTCTGATAGGTTATTCGTTTACCGAACTAGTCAAAATAGTTATGCCGAAATTACTTGAAAATGAAAAATTTTCAAGTATATTCTCAAAATTTCTAGAAGTTGTTAACTGGATAAAAAATTTCTGGATTGATAAAATAAACAGATTAACCAAAAATAGTTCAACACAAACGGTGAAAAAGAGTAGTACTAAGGTTAATAAATCAAAATCGAAAAAGAAATCTACAAAATAAATTGATTAAAGTATTATTTAGTTTAATATCACCAATTGGTAATACGCAGAACTCAAGAAGAATTAACAAATATACCAAGAACTCCCGTCGTTGTCGTATTAGATAATATAAGGAGTGCCTTAAATGTAGGAGCTATTTTTAGAACTTGCGATGCTATACTTGCAGAAAAGCTATATCTTTGTGGAATCACTGCTTATCCTCCTCATAATAAAATACCTAAAACCTCTCTTGGAGCAACGGATGTTGTTCCTTGGGAA
>CAZEQQ010000631.1:0-1767 GCA_964514425.1 uncultured archaeon | reverse complement strand
CCCATTTTAGTTCTTTAACTCTCGTTTCATATTTTGCAAAGATAATTTCTTTTCTTAATATTTCGTAGTCTTTTAGAGAAATTTTTATCCAAACTCGTATGTAATAATCTCCCTCATTCCATTTACCAGATTCATCTGTGAAAATTAAATATTCCATGAAAATTTTTTACCATTTAAACATACAGAACTCTATTTATGAATTTTACCAATCCATATTAGCCAGATTATCATGTTTTACTGCACATTATTTCCTAATTTTACTTAATATACAACGACAATATAATTAAAAAGGAATATCATTTTCTGGTTCTTCTTCAATATCTTTTCTAACTTTTTCGTCTAATTTTTGGACTGATTCTTCTTCAAAATCCTCTTCTTCAGTATCCCCAGCTTCAAGAGCTGGAATAGTTTGCATTGAAGAGCCAATCATGCCCTGTAAATCCCCATACATTCCAGCAGTATTAAGAAGTACCGATTGAAGTTGTTTTTCTCTTTTTGCCCATGAACGTTCATATAACCTTTTTTCTTTATCTAGTTCTGTCTTCATATCGGAAAAAGCTTCAATTATCGCTTCAACTCTCTGTCTAAATTCAGGGCCCGTAAGATAGTGAAAAAGAATATCAGCTTTTTTATCCTTGCTCATAACTAATGCTTTTGTATAAGCAAGTTCAGTTAATTTTTGTCTTAGAGCAAAAGCAAGGCCTTGTAAGCTGATATAGTTAGTTACCCATACACCATCAACAAATCCAAAATTTCTTATATCTTTAGGTAATACTTGGGTTACAATTACAGCTATATCTGCTTTTACAGTACGTTGATCATTTTTTAGCTTTCCAATCCATCCATCACTCCAATTTTTGGTACGTTTTGATTCCCATATAATTACTCCACAAAGATTACCACTGTTAGTTAATACTTCTTGAATAACGTCAGCCCCTTTCAATCCTTTTGGGACTGGTTTTACATTATCTACTGGGAAAAGTTGTGAAATTTCTTTTTCGAGTTCTAATTCTTGGACCTCTCCCTGAGATTGTTGAGATCCTTGTTCTGCACGTCGTTTTAAATCTTCTATTTGTTTTCTCATGTCACTTATTTGTTTATTTTTTTCTGCATCCTTCATTCGGTATTCGTCTACAAATCTTTTTGCAACTTCATCTTCAATGTTTTTTCTTTCCTGATTTATTTTCCGGGCAACTTCAAGTTCAATATCTTTCGTTCGTTCTTCTAATTCACGTTCTCTTTTACGTAACTGAAGCTCTGTTCTCTTGGCCTCTTCTAATTTCTCCTCTTTTTCTTTTAATGTGCTGCGCAAGTCTTCAACTTCAACTGATATTTCATCTTGAATATCTTTTCTTAATTTTTCTTGTATATTTTTCTTTTGTACTTCTAATTCAGATTTTAGTCTTTGTTGGATCGTTTCATCAATATTCTTTTCTTTTTCTTCAAGTGTTTTTTCTTTTTGAACTAACTCTTTTTGCTGTTCTTCAAACAACTGCTTTTGTTCTGCTAATTTTTGTTCGTATTCTTCGCGAACAGACTCTGTCAACTGATGCTGTAAAGTTTCCGTAATAGGAATTAAAGTATTGCATTTCGGACACCTTATTTGGTCAGTTTGTTTATCCATTTTATATTTACTCCAAAATTAATCTAATTAATTTTCTTTTAAAAACAGTTTTAAGTTAGTTCCTACTTGTATTTCTATATTTTAGAAAGTGAAAAGATTGAAAAAATAATTTCTAGGAATTGTTTAGCATAACAAATTAGTTA
>CAZEQQ010000630.1:0-1768 GCA_964514425.1 uncultured archaeon | reverse complement strand
AATCAAGATAATTTCCTTAGAAAAAGTCTTTTCGCATTAAGATAAAAAAGGAAAAAGGATTAACTCCTTTTCCTTCCTCTAATATGGGGAATAGCAAAAAGAAATGCAAAGAAAACAGGAATGACTAAAAAGAAACCTAGAGCAAACTCTGAAACAAGTGCAGGTCCAGTGGGATAAAGATCAACAGCTTCACCATCACCATCAATAGAATAAGAGCCTATACCTGTATAATCACTCCAATAATTGCCTTCTTCAGTTAAAGAATTGTACCAAAAATTATCTTCAGAATCATCGTAACCTTGAGAGGAGTTACCAATATTCTCAACAAAAGAGTTAAGATAAATCATAACATTAGCAGAAATATAAACTTTCAACCCATAATCTGTATTGTTTTTTATGAAATTGTGGGAGCAAACAACATCTTCAGACCACTCAATACCTACTCCTATATCATTATTTTTAATAGTATTATTGACGAGTGTAGAAAAATCACAAGCAAAAAGACCTAATCCCATAAGTGTGTGGTTAGTTATAGTGTTGTTGATGATATCTACATAATTAGAGTAAGCAGAATAAATACCCCATTGAGAGTTAATTGCAATATTATATTTGATGAGGCTATAATCTGATTCTTGGGTGTAAATACCAACATCTCTACAATTAGAAATAACATTATTGAAGAAAGAGTTGTAGAGAGAATTTTCAACATAAATACCATAAGTACCCCCAGTAATAATGTTTTCACTTACTGTACAGTTGTTTACTACTACTAATTGTATTCCATATAATTCGTGATATTGTAGTGTGTTATTAGTTATGGTAGCTGTTCCATCAGCAACATTGTACAAATAAACACTACTACTTGTTACTACAGAAAGAATGGTACAATTTCTGATAATGAAATGTTTCGTAGTATTACGAATATCAATTCCTTTAGTTCCTCCTGTGAGAGTATAATTTTCAATAAGGTAAGGGGATAGTTTCGTTCCTTCTCCAGCAAAGCCATAAGTAACAAAATCATCATCTTTAGTTATAACAATATTGGAAAAACTCAGGAAATCATCACCTTCAGTTAGAGAAGGCTCAGAAATAAGGAAGTCTAGAGAAACAGGGAAAGCAGTAAAACGGTCGATAGACCCAGAATTCTTCTCGTTTAAGAGAGTAAGCTCTTTTCCCTCAACATTAGTTCCACTGTTATCCCCAATTGTGAGCCCTTGAAGAGCAAAGATTGAAATAAGTAGAACACATACAAACGTGAAACTTTTATCTTTCATATCTGTAGAACTGTTGGGTGACCTATTTAACCTTTGTTTTAGTTCTATTAACCAAATACGAAGTATAATGTAGTGCTGCTTGTATATCTTCGCGTTTTAATGAAGGATACTCGTCTAAGATTTCATATACACTCAAACCTTCCGCTAAACACATCTCTATAATTCTTTCTAATCTTATCACAAGGGCGGAAAGAAAGTAAAATAGAAATGAGTAAAACAAAATTTATACAAAATAGAAGTGTTTCACAAGTTAGTTTCTCTAATATTCTAACTTTAATTATTTCTTTTGGGTTAGACAAGAAGTAGGGAACAAGTTTAAATACCAATTCACTTTTGGTTTTTAGTATATTATGTTATATTATGGTTAAATTAAATAACTAACCATATATACTGGATAAACAAAATTGTTGATAAGTGGGTCAAATGGAAGAAAAGAACACAATTTCTAAAGAATCATTTGTAGAAGAAGAAGAAGAAGAAGAAGAAGAAGATCA
>CAZEQQ010000629.1:0-1768 GCA_964514425.1 uncultured archaeon | reverse complement strand
TTCTTTTCTTTGCTGTTTTTTCTTCCCATCCGTGATCTATAATTTCTTGACAGACATTGTTATATATTTTCATTGTTTTTTCTAGTTCTTCACTTTTTCCTATTTTTATTTTCAGTGTAGCGAAGACTCTTTGCTCTGTCATTATGTTTTTACTGTTTTCCTTCTTGATAAGTCTTACTCATCTGACGATAGCACAATTCATCCCCTCCCTTACGGAAGGGGTCTTCTTGTGCATGAAGATAAAGTTCGCTAAAGAATTGCACAAACAAATACTTTGGAGAGCAGAGAATATGAATGCTAAAATAGTTTTGGAGGATTTAACTTTAGAAGAATTATATGCAATCTACCTCAAAGAAAGAACCTATTGAAAAATCTGCAGCGATAATTATACAAGACGCACTTTTTTGACAAATTTTTTCCTTTTTTCAAAATAACAAAATAATATCGTTAGAACTTCTGAAATAGAGTTATAGTTGATTTTTATTAGTCTTATAATGTTGTAAGAACGCTTGAAACGAATAAATATCTTAATTTTGTTCTTACTTCGGAAGTGCTAAAGGTAGATAAAAATAGATAAAAATATAAAAGTATTCAACCTATTAAACTTATGTCAGATGGTACTTGTTTCTTATGTCGTAAAGACATTTCTAGTTCTAAAATGACAACACATTTAAAGTCTTGTAGAGTTAAAAACAGCTCGTTATTGCTTAATGAAAAACGTAAAGGAGCTACTAGTAACCAACATTCTTATTTTCTATTAAAGATTCAAGGAAAATATGAAAAAGAATATTGGATGTATATAGAGATAGATTCTACTTCAGAAATCACCCTATTAGATATGTTTCTTAGAGAGATTTGGGTAGAGTGTTGTGGTCACTTAAGCTGTTTTGAAGTTGCAAAGAAGATAATTTCATCATCTGATGAAGAAGAATTTTATGGTGCAAAAGTTTCTGGATGGGTAAAGAGAAAGAAGAACCCGTATGAACAACCTGTAAGTAACTTGTTTAGAACAAGAAAAAAAGTTTCTTACCAATATGATTTTGGAACAACTACTGACTTGGATATACTAAAAATGGATGAACGCGTTGCAAAGGATAAAAATAAACAACCTATCCTACTTTTGGCAAGAAATAAACCACAAGAAAGGAGTTGTACTTTATGCAACAAAAATGCTGCTCTCTTTCATTGTTGTGAGTGTAATGAAGAAATGACAGATCAATCAATATACTGCGATAAATGCTTAATGGAACATGAGCATGCCGATGATTATGCCTTTACTATTTCTAACTCTCCTCGATCAGGTATGTGTGGGTATGATGGTGAGAATATGCAATTTACAAAGCGATATTATGTATCCTAGCTACTAAAGAAGACCTCAACCATTAGGGAGGGGAATTGACCTGATATTGAAGGTCACTTTATCGATTTCATCTGGTTAGAGAGAACTACTGAACTAATCGAAAAAGCTGGTTTGATTGTTTGGTTCATGGACGCAGAAACTGGAAAACGTAGAAGATTTGTTCAAGGTTATTATGAACATTAAAAAGGTTGAACATCATTCCCCTTAACATAATTAGAAGAAAAATATAAGAATCCTTATAAGACACCTTTTTTAAAAAGTGTGGGGTTTATAATAGTTTTTTTGTAGTTTGCAATAATTTGTTCAAAGATAATGATTCAAAGTGGATATTCTGTTTCATTTTTATCTTGACCTATTCTAAGTATTATTGCGAATTTAGCTCCACCTAGTTCTGATTCTTCTAAAATT
>CAZEQQ010000628.1:0-1768 GCA_964514425.1 uncultured archaeon | reverse complement strand
TACTGCTTACAAACCATATCACAATTGATCCTATGAAGATAAATATTCCTGCCTTTTTAGTAAATATACCTAGCTTTTCTCTTGTTATATGATAAATATTTTTCAACCTTGGTGTTCTGTAATCAGGTAATTCCAAAATTAATGGTATTGATTCTTCTTTTTCAAAGAATAAGCGAAGGATAAATGCTGAAAGAATAGTTATCAAGAGACTAGTGCCATAAAAAGCAAGCATTATCAAAGCAGCTAACCATGGTTGGAAAAACACGCCTGTAAGGAATGCGATAACACCTAACCTAGCTGCACAAGGTATGAAAGAATTTACTAGAATCATAGCTTTTCTGTTCGCTTTTGATCTTATAGTTCGTGTTGCCATAACACCTGCAACATTACAACCAAGACCCATCAACAAACTAAGAAAAGCTGTTCCTTGTAAGCCTAATTTACTCATGATTCGATCCATGAGATAAGCTGTTCGAGCTAAATAACCTGAATCTTCAAGAATAGCCATTAAAGTATAAAGGATGATAAGGATAGGAATAATGAAAAAAACTGCTCCTATACCCGCTATAATTCCATCTATTATCAAACTCGTCAACACTTCTGGTAACGTAGTGGTTACTAGTAATCCTTCTACCCATCCTGAAAAGAGGTCTATTAATGTTTCCATCCCTTCAATAAGAGGCGCAGAAAGGTAAAAAGTTGTCAAAAAGAAAGCAAGATAGACTAATATCATAATAGGATAACCAAAAATGGGATGGAGAATAGCTTTATCTGCTTTATCCGTTTTAGTTTCTTCAAAATCGTGTAATCCTTTAGTTGTTTCTTCTACAACTTGATGGATAATTTTGTATTTTGTTTTTGCTATTTCCACAGCAGGAGAATTTTTGTCACTACTAAACAAAGTTATTTTCTCTTCCATTTCTGTAAAATCATATTCTTTCTGCAATTGGTCTATAACCCATTTGTCACCTTCTAAAATCTTGATAGCTAACCATCGGGAAGAAAAGTCAGA
This sequence comes from uncultured archaeon, assembly GCA_964514425.1. Classification (GTDB taxonomy): domain Archaea; phylum Asgardarchaeota; class Heimdallarchaeia; order Heimdallarchaeales; family Heimdallarchaeaceae; genus CAZEQQ01. The sequence goes on along the minus strand of CAZEQQ010000628.1, from coordinate 756 downwards.
TAAAATCGTTCTATCTTCAATTTGAGTGCTAATTAACATAATTAAATTTTCAATATCTTTATTATAGACCATCATAGGGGGACAAAAACGGTATTTGTCCGTATGTAGAGTATCATACAAAAATTTCTTTAAACTTATATAACATTCATCTTCTTTAGCACACGTTAAAATGACGGGTATTCCTAATCTTTCTTCTAATTTTTCTTTATCTATTTTAATCCCCGATTTTTCTGCCACATCCATCATGTTAACAACAAGAACAACATTGGATGTTAGTTCAAGTGCTTGAAAAGCAAGATAAAGGGTTCGTTCTAATCTTGTTGCATCAACAATACATACAACAAAATCAGGTTTTTCTTCAACAATAAATTGTCGAGTAACGATCTCTTCTTCTGATCGTCCAGTTAAAGAGTACGTTCCAGGTAGATCAACAATAGAAAAATATTCATCAGCTAAAATAAAATGTCCTTCTTTTTTTTCAACTGTTTTACCTGGCCAGTTCCCAACATGTTGATGATTACCTGTTAATTCATTAAATAGACTTGATTTTCCAACATTAGGATTTCCCAAAAAACCAATTGTGTGTTCAATAGGATGTGAAGACTTCTTTTTTTTGGTCATATCTACACATTCATGACTTAATTTACCTCTACCATCTTTGGTTGATTCACCGCAGCGAGGACACCTAAAAATCATTTTTTGTACAACATTCTTTATACTATGGTTAATCATTTAAAACACGCTCTACCAATATCT
>CAZEQQ010000627.1:0-1782 GCA_964514425.1 uncultured archaeon | reverse complement strand
AAACTACAAAATATACTAAAGTTCGATTTATCGTATAATAAAGTTGCACAGACTTTTAATCCACAAATGGGCTTAACAGATATATGGAGAGATATAGATTTTTACAAAGAAAAAAGAGTACATTCCACCCAAAAACCATTACCATTAATTAAAAGACTTATTTTAGCAAGTTCAAACGAGGACGATTTAGTTGTTGACCCTTTTGCAGGTTCAGGGTCTACTGCTATTGCTTCATTACAACTTAAAAGAAAGTTTTTTACTATTGAACTTGATGAAGTATATTATAATGAAGTCATTAAAAGGATTGATGAAGTTGTTAACCCCCTTGGTAGACTTATTACCGTCTAATGTATGTGGTTTTTGCTTCTGATACTTTGTCTGTATCCCTTAAATCTAAAAACCGTCTTGTTTCTTCATTTATAAATGGCAAAATAGAAACCATTACCGATTTATTTTGTTTGTTTTCAATTAGTTCTTCGTATGTTCTGCCTTCTACAATTTGAGAATTTAGGGTATATTCCGTGGTAGAGTCAATCAAATGATTCCATTCTTCAACTGTTAATAAAGATGTTGGCATTGGCTCTGGAATCAATACACTTCTATCTTGATGGGGTTCCACATAAAGATCTACTTCAATTGAAGGTTTTGTGTTTGCTTGAGATACAATACAACTAAAAACTTTAACAGGGTTACATAAATAAAATTGATAAGAATAGGGCCAAAAATTTTTTGGTGCTGGAGTCTTGTTGGGATTTCTACTAATATGTTCCAAAAAAATCTTATTGTAATAATTGGTCATTAAGTTTGTAAAATGGTTGTGTCTTACTGTTTTATTCCAAATTTCAAAAGCCTGAAACCTTATGGTTTCAAAATCATTTTCTAAAAAAAATGGATAGTCCGCAAGTGTTAAAAAAACTCTATCAAGACCTTGTGTAAGCAAATGTAATTCAGTTTCAGATTTTATACCGAAAAGCCATTTACTGTCATCCATTCTTTTAATGTTGTCTGAGCCACAATGAGGACAAACTTCTTCTATTCTTAGAACTTTGTTTTTGCAATTATTACAAGTATCTAATTGGTCAACTCTACTACAAGATTTTACTTCTGTACCGTCTATTAAATCATCACCCCGTGCACCTGTTCTTGCACCTTCAACTCCTGTTATTAATGATGCAAGATGTTGGCCAGGGTAGCCAATTTTCATATTTGGTGTTTGCTTGGTAAGTTTTGACCATTCTAATGCTTTAATCCTAGGTGTAAGAACTAACTCGTCTAATAATTTAATGATTTTATTTAGATTATCATCAATTGTAATGTATTCAGCTCTCGGTTTCATTAAATAACTCTTTTATGTCAACATTAAGTGCTTTCGCAATTTTCTCAATGTTAACAAGAGTTATATTTTTTTCAGCACGTTCTATCATACCTATGTAGGTGCGATGTAGGTTGGCTTTAAAGGATAATTCTTCTTGTGAAAGATTATTTTCTTTACGCAACTTTCTTACACGTTGTCCGAATTTTATTAATACTTCTTTATTCTCCATTGAGCAAAATTGCAATGGAGTAAAACTACTTATAGTATGCAAAAGCAACAACAGACTATAGTTAGCATTATTTTTGTATCTTTGAATATTATTATGTTTAAATTTTTCTTCGAGGGGAGAATTTCCTTAAAAAGTTAAATATTCTATTCGTTTTTACGAACGGCGATTTTTCTCTTCAACACTTGTTGCCAACGGCCGGGGGTATGTTGCGTGCCCTGTCGATACAGGCGTTTAAAGT
>CAZEQQ010000626.1:0-1786 GCA_964514425.1 uncultured archaeon | reverse complement strand
AAAAAGTAGAACAAGAGGTTTTCAAGCTGAACTTTTATGGACAAACGTCAAGCCAAGATGTAAAGATAACCACTTTACTACAAAAAGACAATATTGCGAGAAGATATGGTTGGACATTCAAAGAAATAGAAGAAGAAGATTATGAAACAATAGCAGCAATTTCAGCTATTATTGCAGGTGAAACTCGATACAACAAACTGAAAGAAACAGAATTGAAGAGTAAAACAAAGAGGAAGTGAATTTAATGGATATAGTCATGAATATGCTATTTCAAACACAACAAGCTACAAACAACATTACTAAATTTGCTATGCAGTTGAATATTTTTGCACGAAAAACTCAAGCGATGGCACAACAAACAGGAATGTCTCTTAAATCTATGAAAGGAGGATTTTTTGATTTAGCTAAAACAGCTGTAAGCGCTTTTAAAATGATGGTAGAAGCGAGTCCAGCTTTACAGGTTCAGATGGAGCTGATGCAATTCTATTTTTCAGAAATATTCAGAGTGCTTGGGGATCACTTGGTGCCAATTTTTGAAATAGCAACAGAATGGGTGAAAAAATTAAGTGATTGGTTTGCAACACTACCACCGCCAATTCAAGAAACAATAGCAGTAGCAATATTAGCTGGAGCAGCTATAGGGGCACTTGTCCCAGTTATAGCTGCAGTGGCGGCCATTGGGTTAAAAGTTATAGCTGTTACAGCTTTAATCGTTGCAGCTGTTGGAGCACTCTATTTAGCTTATGAAACAAATTTTTGGGGAATAAGAGATGTAGTTGAATCAACATTTAATAAATTAAAAGCCATCTTTACTAGTTCAGAAGGACAATTTAGCAGCTTGATAGATAAAGTAAAAGAATTTTGGACAGTAGCTGGACCATATATAGAATTATTCGGAGAATTTCTGTTAAAATACATAGGAAATTATATAGTATTAGTAGTAGAAAACGCTATTACATATTTTGGTTACATAGTGGAACAAGCGACCAATATGGTCACTTTGGTGAAAGCACTACTAACAGGTGACTGGGCTGGAGCATGGGAAGCAGCTGCTGATATTTTTGTAACCTTCTATAATTTTGTAACCAACATTGGTAAAAACATCCACACTTTCTTAAAGAATACTTTTGGACAAATATGGAACAACATGATTACCTGGGGACGGGATATGGTAGAAAAATTGTTAGAAGGATTCCTTAAGGGAGTGGAAGAACTTTTTGGGAAAGATGCAGCAAACGAAATCAAAAAGTGGCTCGGTTTTTCTCTCCCTGAAAAAGGACCACTGCGACAAGTCCCCACTTGGGGTTATGACATGGCAGAGCAATTCACTAAAGGGTTACAAACAGGTTTTAACTATTTTATGCCAAATTCCTTGAATGATTCAATGACACCAACAATTGGAGGGAGTTCTGTTGCAGCTACTCATCAAACGTTCAATATCACTGTAAAAGTTGAAACAGGTGCTATAACTAATGATATTGATATAACAGAACTAACAGAAAAAATAGCTATACAAATCAAAAACAAGGTTGAAAGTGGAGCGATGTGGTAATGGTTAGTAAAATAACTGTATCCACAACTGATTATGTTTTTGATGGAGTATCAAAAATAGTTCCGAATTTAACTAATGATCTAAAACAGATTAGTGTGCCAAATAACGGTGTAAGAGTAGAAACATTACAACGACATATAAAAACAATGAAAATTACAGCTTTCTTTGCTTCAACGGATACAACAAAAGCGATAACAAAGTTCTGGAATTTGTGGACAGCTGTAGACGATGGAA
>CAZEQQ010000625.1:0-1789 GCA_964514425.1 uncultured archaeon | reverse complement strand
ATCTTCTTTTTCCAATTAATCACTCCCCTAGTAATCTTAATGTTATTTTTATAAATGAGGATATATGTTTTTAACTATTCTCTTAAGAATCGATCAGTTAAATTTTATTCTTAATTAAATAAGATTCAATAATTAATTACTCCAATTATGTTTTTAAATATCTTAAAAGAACACAATAAATAAATAATAAATTATATTTTCTTAAACTATATTTAAATATCATATATGTACTTGATTTTATTATTAACCAACTAAAAGATTTAATCATATATTTAAATCATAGTTCTATGGAAAAAGTTATAATGAGACGCTTACATAAATAGAACATAAGATAGTTTGGAAAAAAATTAAATTAAATGTTCAAAAAAAAGGATAAGGTGTAGTATTTGTCTAAAAATGTGAAGATTATACTTATTTTTTTTATTCTAATTTTAATATTAGGCGTAGTTGGAATATTCACCTTAGATCATTCCCCCCAGGAAATTTACGTTGAGCTAACCAAACCATCAGAGAAATATGCTTATCTTGTAGGTATATCTCAATATCAAGAGGATAATCAGGACCTCACATTAGGATCAAGTGATGCAATTAATTTTAAAACATTTTTAGAAAAATCAGCAGGTTTTAAAACTAATAATACTCATTTAAGAGTAGATTCTGGCGCGAAAAGTGTTCAGATAACAAACGATCTTAAAAACTACTCACAGATAACTTCCCCCAATGATCTATTTATTTTGTATTATAGTGGACATGGCGACCGTGTCAAAACTAATAAAAGTGGAAATGCTGATTTTGAGTATATTATCTGCCCCTATGACGATACTTATGATTATAAAAATTCGCTGCGAGGTTCCGAATTTCAATTACTGGTAAAGGAAATAGATGCCAAAAATTTAGTTTTCATATTTGATTCCTGTAACAGTGGAGGTATGATTGAAGATTTAACAACCAACAACCCCTCCTCCAAAAAATATGTGATACTGGCATCATGCCAGGCTAATGAATCATCTGTTGGTGATGAAAAACTTGGCGGAGGTGTTTTTACCTATTTTTTACTGGAAGCATTTAATGAAAAAGAAACAGACAAAAACAATGATGGATGGATTTCTATTGAAGAAGCATTTGCATATGCTCAATCTTTAACCATCCAAAATTGTGATTACTTTGGGGATTCTCAACACCCCCTAATTTTTGATGGAGATCCAGAGCAAGACATCGAACTCGTGAAAATAAAATAGAAAATAATGAAAACATTTAATGAATTAATTAAAATAATATAATAAGTAGATTGCATTAAAAATGTGTAGTATTAATTCTACATTACAGGCGATAAAATGCCAAAAAAAGTTTTAATTGTGGAAGATGAAAGCATAACCGCCCTGGAGCTAAAAAGAAAATTGATGCATTGGGGTTATGAAATTTCAGCCACAGTAGACACCGGTAAAAAGGCTGTGGAAACGGCTTTAGAACTGGAACCTGATCTTATTTTAATGGATATTGTTTTAAAAGGCGATTTAGATGGCATTAGAGCCTTTAAAAAAATTAAAAAGTCATTAGACATCCCCATAATTTATATTACTGCCCATTCAGATGAAAACACATTAAATCGTGCCCAAGAAACAGATCCCTTTGGATATATTTTAAAACCAATTGATGACAAGGACTTAAAATTTACAATAGAAATGGCCCTTTTTAAACATACCACCGAAAGTAAATTAAAAAGGCTAAACCAGTCACTTAGAGTATTGAGCGACTGTAATCAAGAAATAATCCGCGCCAATGACGAAGA
>CAZEQQ010000624.1:0-1791 GCA_964514425.1 uncultured archaeon | reverse complement strand
GTGTAGGCTGTCTGTCAATCAGCCCAATGTAGGACTTTCACCTGTTCTGTCTGTTCGTGAAAGTACTTACAAGCCCCTTCCGAAAAGGAGGGGTAATTGACTAAGATGCTATTCCATTAGTTCCATAAGGTGTTGCTTTGTCTTCAGAAGTTATTTTAGATGAAAAAGGGAGAATTCTTATCCCCAAAGAGATCAGAAAAAGATTGAATCTCAACTCAGGAAAAAGAATGCAAATTTCTATTGAAGAAAATGTAATAGTTCTAAAGCCTATTCTAACAACAATAGAGATAACAAAGTCAGTGAAAAAATTCCACTCCGATGTTAAACTAAAAAAAGATAAACCTTTTATTTTCAAGAAACTTTTTGAGGAGAAATGATGATTTTATTTGATTCTCATATTGAGAACATTATTGGTTAGAAATTTAATCGAACTGAATAAAAAAAGAAATGAAGAGGTTTACTGGATTTTAAAAAATAAAAAAAGTTACTTTATTCTCTAGAATTCTTGAATTTTTGAACCAATTTTTGCTGTATAGAGGAAGCAACACCACACTCAGAAAGGAAAGAAGTAGCACCACCAAGAACATCGATTTCATCAAAGAAAGTTTGAAGCTTCTTAGGGGCACAGTCAGAGTGAGAATCAAGATAATCTTGCATAATAATTGAACGTTTTTCGCCCAATAAAAGAAGGAGGAGAGCAATAATCATACCTGTACGGTCTTTACCTACAAAACAATGAATAACAACAGGAAGTTCAGTAGAGGAGAGAAAAGTGAAAATATCTCGTATTTCATCTTTGAAGTAATTAGGAAAGTTACGATAAAACTCATATCCTGTTATACCAGCAATGTCGCAATTTTCTAATTTAGAAGGATCAATAGGGATATTTGTGTAAGCTACATCAGAAAGAGAATCAGAAGAATAAGGAAAGTTAGCTATTTCATCAGAGCACCTTACATCAAGAATAGATTTAAGGGGAAGAGACGTTTTTAGAAGGGAGAAATACTGACTATCACTATAGAAACTGAGTGATGTGCTACGATAAAGTGTGCCTTTCTTGAGTGAAGAAGCAGTGTTAGCGACATCACGAAAATTGCCAAAATAGTTAGAGAGAATAATTTTTTCAAGAAAAGAGGTGAGAACGGAAGGCTCAGAAAGGTATAGCTGTTTAGAATGTAAAGCTTCAACAGTGCTAACGAATTCTTCTTTCAAGAGTATTTTTTTGATATTACCATCTTCCATTCTATGATTAGGTTCGAGTCGAGAAACAAATTCTTTTATGGCAGGTATATTGCCCATACCAAAGTAATTGACAAAAAAGTTTTTTGGAGAAGAAAGAGGAAGAAAGCCTTTGAAAAGTATGGTTTTCAAAGAGATCATGGCATTGTAAGCTGAAGAATAATGATAGTAAAATCTAAATCTATCAGAACGATCATGTGCAAGAGAACAGTGGTAAAAGTCATCGAGAAAAGAAGACACTAATCTTTCAACTTCTTCTCTAAGATTGTTAGGGTATTCATTATTAATAGTCGCAAAGAAAGAGGGCAAAATTCCAGCTTTATCAAAGAAAGTAGTAGAAAAGAAGTCTATTATTCCTGAGTCGAGAAGAAAAGGCTTGAGTGATTCTAAATTAGTAGTAATAAACAATTCAAATTTTATAATAGCAGGAGGGAAAAATTCTCCTTTTTCTATAAAAACAACATGTCTAAAAGGTTGAGAAAGAGAATAATGAGTAAGCACTGTGTCATTGCTAAAAAAAGAGAGGATTTCAGCTATCAAAGGTTCAAAGTT
>CAZEQQ010000623.1:0-1800 GCA_964514425.1 uncultured archaeon | reverse complement strand
ATAAAAGAAGAAGGTGTTTATCCTGTCTTTCATTGTAGCCAAGAAATTCCTTGTAATCCTTGCACATCAATCTGCCCTAAAGAATTGATAACAATAAAAGAAGGAGGATTACTAGGCTTACCTGAATACGAAGAGAAAGAAGACATCGATTGTATAGCGTGTGCTCAATGTGTAGCTATATGTCCAGGTTTAGCTGTAACTTTAGTTGATTTCAGAGAAGACAAAGAAAATCCCACGGTATCCTTCCCCGCGGAATTGTTTGGTGATGGGATCAAAGAAGGACAAAAGTTGCGTGTTGTTAACGAAGAAGGTGGTGATTTAGGGGTATATGAAGTAGAAAAAGTTAGAGAGATAAAGAAATTCCCCGGAACACAGTTAGTCCAGATTAAATTACCTAAGAGTATAGCATTAGATGCAATATCTTTCAGAGTACAAAACGAAGATTTAATCTCACCTATTGAACTCTATCACGAAATCATTCCTGATGAAGCTATCATTTGTAGATGTGAAAGAATAACAGCAGGAAAAATTCGAACTCTAATAAAACAAGGGGTTAGAGACATGAATGAATTGAAAGCACGGACAAGAGTGGGGATGGGTGCTTGTGGTGCTAAAACTTGCTTAGCTTTGATAGAAAGGATATTTAGAGAAGAAAAAGTGTTACCTGGCGAGTATTCTTCATTTATTAGAAGACCTTTATTTGTTGAAATGCCTTTGAAATACTTTATAACTAAAGAAAAGGAGGAATAAAAATGAGTAAAAAATATGATGTAATTATTATAGGAGCTGGAAGCGTAGGTGTGCCTACAGCTTTAGCTTTGGCTAAAGAAGGAGTAAAAGTAGCAGTTATTGAAGAATTACCTTCGATCGGACAAGGAGAAAATAAAAGCGCGATAGGAGGAGTACGAGCTACTCACACAAGCACAGCTAAGATTCAACTTTGTCTTAAATCAATAGACATTTTTTCCACCTGGAAAGAAAGCTATGGCGTTGATATAGAGTGGTTCAAAGGTGGATATACTTTTGTTGCATATAATGAGCAACACGAAAAAATGATGAAAGAAAGTTTAGAGATACAGAGATCTGCTGGGCTGAATATAGACTGGGTAAATAGTGAAAAAATACAGAACCTAGTTCCAGGAATAGACACTAATGGTTTAAGAGGTGGTACATACTCACCAGATGATGGTAATGCTTCTCCTCTTCTTTCGATTTGTGCGCTTTATGATCAATCAAAAATAGATGGTGCTGAATATTACTTTAAAGAAAAGATCATAGACTTAAAAAAAGAAGAAAGATATATCACGAAAGTTATTACTAATAAGGATGAATATGAAGCTGATATGGTAATAAATGCCGCTGGAGGAAATGCTAAAGAAATAGGACAAATGATAGGTTTAGATTTGCCTATTTTTCCTGATTCACACGAAGCTGGAATAAGCGAGCCTGTGAAGAAGTTTATAGATCCTATGGTGGTTGATTTACGCCCTGGTATCGGTACTGCAAACTTCTATTTTTATCAAAATGTAGAAGGTAAATTTATTTTATGCTTAACACCAAGCCCCCTAATTCCAGGTAAAGGTAAAATTGAGACATCAATGTTTCTTCCTCAAGCTGCGCAACGGTTAATTGATTTGATACCAAGAACTAAACACTTGAAAATGAGAAGAACTTGGAGAGGATTGTATCCAATGACGCCAGATGGATCTCCAATAATTGGAAAAGTAAAAGATTTAGACAATTATATAAACGCTGTAGGAATGTGTGGACAAGGATTTATGTTAGGCCCAGGTGTAGGTG
>CAZEQQ010000622.1:0-1808 GCA_964514425.1 uncultured archaeon | reverse complement strand
GGCTGGTTTGCTGAGAACTATCCGGATATCGTCAGAGACATTCATAAAAGAGGTCATGAAATAGGTAGTCACGGAATGACCCATGTACCCAATAACAAGCTGGATAATGATGGTCTTGTTTACGAGATATCAGAATCTAAGAGACAGCTGGAGAGCGTAATCGGAGATGACGTTCTGGGCTATAGAGCTTCCAGCTACAGTATCTCCGAAAGAGTTCTTGAAGAAATACATCGTTCTGGCTATAGATACGATTCCAGTTTCACTCCAATAAAGGGTAATGGTCTCTACGGTAGCTTGAAACCAGAGACAATAGGTGAGTTCGAGAAGAAGGGATTAAGAGAGTTCGCAGTACCAACGGGTAAATTCTTGGGAAAGACAATTCCATTTGCCGGTGGAACATACTTTCGAATATTGCCGATATGGTTTCTAAAGAAGCAAATTGAGAAACTGGAACAGGATACACTCATAATGTACTTCCATCCCGGTGATTTCGATTCGAGATTACCAAAATGGAAAGAACTACCGACAAAGTACAGACTGCGACATTGTATGGGGATTAGAGGTAACGATAAGAAACTAATAAAATTACTAAGTTGGTTTAAAGATAAAGGATATGAATTTTTCAAATTAACAGAGTTGATTTAGTTTTGTTATTTCAAATATCTTTGGCGAGTAGATAGAACATTCTCTAATTAATCTGTTCGTTACCTATTGTTTGGGGAGGTTTGGTTATGAAGATTAGGCTTGCAGATTTTTCTGAAAGAGAGCAAGTGATTACTATGATGAATGCTTCATTTAAAGATGAAAGAGCTTATCTCCCTATTACTAGAGATGAAAAATGGTGGAAATGGAAATTTGAAACGTCCCCATTTGGAAGAGCATTGATTACTGTCGCAGAAGAAGATGGGAAGATAGCCGGTGCTCAAACATGTTGGCCATGGTCTTTAACATATTCTGGGCATGTTCTAAAAGCCTATCAATTGGTAGATACGTCTGTTCATCCGGATTACAGAGGGCATGGTCTTTTTCTGAAAATGACAATTAACTCTGTCAAGGTAGCCAATGATACAGAGGCTGACTTAGTATTCGGATTTCCTAACAAAAATGCTCTTCATGGTTATTTAAAACTGTATTATAACAAAGTATTTCCAGTGAAGTGGTGGATAAAGGTATTGAAGCCAATAAAATTGCTTGATAGAAATTCGAGAAAAGCCTCTGGTAGATGCATTAAACTGGCTGCTGAATTAAAAATCAATGAAAATAGCCTTCAGAGGATAAGGTTCAATAATGTGTATGAAAGAAAAACACAGATATATGAGTCCATAGAGTATCTACGCTGGCGTTATGCTGAACATCCTATCTATGAATATGGGATAGTCTTTGATAGAAGTAAAGGAATAAGTAGCGCAATTTTTCTCATTAGGGAGACTATAAACGAGTATAGAGAAATGATAGTTCTTGAAATGTTCGGGCCGGTCAAGCAGTATGGAGATCTACTCAAGGAATTGATCAATACTGCCAAAACATTGAAAGTATCGATGATTGCCATTATGGATTCTAAAGACTTCCAAGCCAGCGAAGTGTTTAAGAAGAAACGCTTTTTGAAGGCAAACAACAAGCTTTTCTTCACTATTCCCACGCGAATAGAACTCGAACCAATCATTTCTAACATAGACAATTGGAGAATGGTTGCGGGGCTACATGATTCTGTATAGTTGTCGAATAAACTCTCCCAATTTCTCATTGAAAATAATATGGAGGCAACTATGTTCAAAAACAAAACCCTTTTAGTCACCGGTGGCACCGGC
>CAZEQQ010000621.1:0-1817 GCA_964514425.1 uncultured archaeon | reverse complement strand
ACCTATACCAGTGATAGTATAAACATCTTGTATAGGAAGTCTTAATGGTTTGTCAATTGGCTTTTCAGGAACTGTAAAACTGTCTAAAGATTCAAACATTGTAGCTCCTTTATACCAAGGCATATTAGCAGAACGTTCTTTCAGGTTATCACCAGTTATACCACTACAGGGGACAAAAGAGATAGTGTCATCTTTCCAACCAAACATCTTAAGATTTCGTAGCATTTCATCACGAATTTCGTTAAAACGTTCTTCCTTGAAAGAGGCTAAGTCCATTTTGTTAACAGCAATAATTATTTGATTAACACCAAGTGTTTTAGCTAATAAAGCATGTTCACGAGTTTGTCCTGTTGAACTAATTCCAGCTTCAAACTCACCAGTACCAGCACTTACAACTAAGATAGCAGCATCTGCTTGTGATGTACCTGTAATCATATTTTTAACAAAGTCACGGTGGCCAGGAGCATCGATGATTGTAAAATAATACTTCTGTGTTTGGAATTTGTAAAAAGCAAGATCAATGGTAACACCTCGCTCACGCTCTTCTTTAAGTTTATCCAAAACCCAAGCAAACTTAAAACTACCACGACCTATCATTTCAGCTTCTTTTTCATATTTAGCAAGTTCTCTATCACTTATTGTTCCACATAGATAAAGAAGATGACCAGTCATAGTACTTTTACCATGGTCAACATGACCAATAATTACTAGGTTAAGATGAGGTTTTTCTTTTGAACTCATTTTCATACACCATTTTATAAAGTAGTTTCTTTAAGATATTACTTGATTGGTTTCCCTACATCTATTTTTAAAAGCATTTTGGTTTCGTTGTTTTTAATGGGAATGATAGTATAATCCCCTAGAAAGACACAAAATAAGAAAAATAAAATTTAGGAATCAGATTCATCATTTGAGTAATGATAATCTAACTCCGCAGATAATTGAGCAATATTTTCGGGATAAATTACCTCAAATATTCTAACAGTAGGGAATTTGTAATAAGTTGCAGAAGCATCATTACCTAAGCCATAGCTTCTAAACGCTTCTTTGAAATAAACAAAACCATCACTGCCTTTTAAGTCCAAGACGGGATAGTTTTGTGCCAATTCAAACATAGGATTCCTACCACTAGTAGGACCCCAACTTTGTTCAAATGCGAAACCTGTGCTTGAATCATATGCAGCTAGCCTATATAACACAGATTGATAGAAAGGCTCATAGTAAATATTTCTAGTTTCTTGTTCATTTGGACCAAGAAAATCTGTTTCATTAATGCCATACTGTGGAACAGTAGATTCTGCAATTCTGATACACCAAATAGATTTACCCAAATCAGAGCCTAGTTCAGAAACACCAGCTTGACTATTAATTAGGACGTATTTAACATTATATTTATACATCAATTTTACAGCTTCTTCAAAATTCCACATCAACATAGTGCCAACTAATCCGATTTGAGTTTTATTTGTTGTTGCATTATCTACTAAAGTTGTTGCATTACCATAATTTGTGATCCAATAACCATAATCCCACCAACTTAGTACCACAGAAGGACTATTTGGAGTTATACCTTCACCTTGAGCATTGGATCTAAGCCATAATAGTGCATCTTGCCAATCAGTCATTGGTACATTATTTCCAAAAGGAGAAGGAATAGATATTTCAACACTTGAATAGCCCTCTGCAGTGCTCACACTGTGAAAAGCAAAAGCGGTCATTAAACCAAAAACAATTAAATATGCCAAAATCGCCTCATCTCTACCAATGGATTTTACAACACGTAATTTTTTCTTTGTTAAAGCTATTTTTCCATGAGC
>CAZEQQ010000620.1:0-1824 GCA_964514425.1 uncultured archaeon | reverse complement strand
TAGAGTTCAATTCCACAATATGTTTGAAGTAGTAGATACAAATGGTAATAACCAATATGATTCTGATGTAGATCAAATGGTTCCTCAAAGTATGCAAGCTTTAGCAGCTTGGAATTGGATATTTTCCGATGTTGTTACAGATGACACAGGTTCTACTTTTAATATTACTGGTAATGGGTCTGCTGCTCCTGTTATGGGTAACTTTGACTTAGTATTTGTTAATCATCTTGGAGATAATGCTTCAACCTTCAAGTTTGATGTAATTGTAGACAATTATGAATTTGTAAGCGATGACGAAGATGCAATGTTAGTATTAGCTTTTAGTCTTATAACAGCACAACAAAATGAACGAGTTGATGAAGACGGAGATAAAATACAATTCGGTAACGCTTTCTTTCAAGTTGAAGAAACAGCTTCAACAGATGACGGAGATATTAATGTAGGCGTTACTTTACCCGTTAATGGTTCAGCTGTTGCTTATATCGCTTATGAAAGATTTAATGACGGATTTGTTCATGATCCAACATTAGGATTTGGTGACGGAGACGGTTTTGCTATACCCTACAGCTCTTTAGGTATGGTCTTCGGATTTCTAGTCATCGTTCCAGTACTAATATACTCCCGTAAAAAACGTTCCTCTAACTAATATTAGATGAACACATTTTTTCTTTTTTATCCTATTTTGAGAATATTTTGTTAATTTAAGAAAGGCAAACTCTATGGCTAGTACTTGTCCAATATTAGTAAAATTTCTTAGTAACTTATTGTTATCATTGTTCGTTAATAAATTTACAAAACTTTAAAGAATGTCTAGAAAAAATAAAAAAAATGGTGATTATTTGTGACAGAAAAGTTATTGAATTTTGCTTTGTGTGGTCAATATTCTCCAGAATACAATCCTTATAAAGTTGTAGAAGACATAACTATCCAAAAAATTCTATTAATAACAAACAAGTCTCCAAAAGGTACTACAGAATTAGCTCAAACCTTATCTATTTCTGAAGAAGTGGTTAAAGAAAAGATTGCAGCACTACTCAGAGTTAACTTGATAAAAAGAAGAATTACAGAAAATAAAGAAGAATACCATCCCAATTTTTCTATTATAACTTTGGAAGATTATAATGAGATGGAAGGTGTTCTGTTTGAAATGACAGAGTTACTCTTTAATTGTACTAGTGCTTTACTACCTATGATTAAAGAAGAAATTGTGAAAAGTAAATCTTTGAACCAATTCAAGGAACTACACAATCTTTTATATATTATTATATGCGCTTCTACATTTGATTACGGAGGATTAGACTTCTTAAAATCTGAAAATTTACTAACAATCACAAAAGAGATGCCTGGAGGTAGATATATATTTACAGGTTTTGATACACGAATTGAAGGACTTGCTACTCACTGGATGTGGGGACATACAAGTACTTTTGGCACATATTATTTCTCAACTCATGGAAAACTTCCTCTTAAAACAGGAAGAAAAGCGTTTCCTGATCTTGTATGGGCGTGGAATTATCTATATGGTAGTGGAGAAAATAGTGATAGTGAAGAAAAAATGACACAAATTGGTAAAATACTCCATTCAATTTCGATAGGGAAAAAAACAATTGAAGAAATAAGCGAATTTACTGGTAGATCTAAGTTTAGTGTAACATATGACATAACATTACTACAACTATTAGATTATGTAGAGTATAAGAAAGAGAATGATAAAATAATATGTGTGCTCAAAATACCTGTATTTTTCACAGAAGATCTTGGTGTTATTACTAAAGTTGCTGACATGATTTTCAGCGAATTCAAAGAAAAGGGTTTCATAGCCCT
>CAZEQQ010000619.1:0-1827 GCA_964514425.1 uncultured archaeon | reverse complement strand
TATTGTTCTTAACTTTCAATAGAATATTTTCAATCTCTACATTATATTCTGTATTAAAGGAAAAGAACACACTAAAATTATATTCTAACACAGGAAAATCCTCTTCTACAAAAAAAACATCATAGAAAATTATAGCTGTGCCGCTCACTTGTGATGTTATTAAAGATATAGGTTGTGTTATTAAAGTCTTATTTCTCCCTTCCAAACTTATTGTTTCTATATTCTCTGTTTTAAGTAAAGAAGTGTTATAGAAGAATATCTCTGCAAATCCTATGCTTGTTCCATATAGACGCAATATTAACTCTTGTTGATACACTAATGTATAAGTAGCAATTTCTAATACTCTTTTTTCTTCTGTTAGTTCTTCTTTATTGATCACACTTTGCTTTAAGATTACACTTCCTTGAATTAATTGATAATTGATGTTGTAGGGAAGACTTCCTTGGTACGAATAAACAAGTTTCAAATCCATTTTTTGCCTGTTTTCTAATAATACGGTCTTTAAATCATTTAAACTAATGTTTACGTCAAAACTCCCTGCATTCCAACTAAGTGTGGCTAAAACTTCTTCATCACTTTTTTCGTTGTTTTCTTCTTCTCTCTCTTCAAAAAACAAAACTATATCCTCAATTTCCAGAAGACTTAAACTATTCTCTAAATGAACTTTGAAGAGGATAAGATTGTAAAGGTGTACTAATGTGCATTGAAACTTTATACTGTTTTCTTGGTTACTTTTAATAGTCTGCTCAAGTAGTATTTGATTATTTACTTCTATTATTACAACATTTTTCATAGCTGAAAATGAATTAGCTAAAAATGTAACTTCCATGAGTATAGGTTTTTGCTCCTCTCCATTTTTTTCTAAAATAATTTTTGTTTCAGCTGTTTTGATAGCATTTATTGAGCCTTTTACGGCTAATTTATCAGGAATGAAACGAGTTTCTTGTCTCTCCTGTTTTATAACGGGGATAACTTCATTTTTTATGTGAGTGGAAGTTAATAGAGTTAAAGTACCATTCTTTGTTGAAGCTGATTGTCCTTCGATTATAATTTCAAATTCAGCTAATTCTTCTGTGTCTTCATCAAACTCAAAAGAATTTGTAAAAAGATACTCTTGACCATCTTGATACATACGATCTAAAATAAAAACTACTTCTGTTTCGCTGAATTTGAAGAGAATTTGTAGTCCTGAGTTAGTAGTTTTTTCTCCAGATACAATAAAATATAGCTGAAGACTATTGAATACACTTAAAGTAAGATTAACATCCTCAAAGAGTAATCTAGAACTAGTAAATGTTGATGAATATTCATAAGTAACGTTAGTGTGGAAAAGTTTGTTGTTTTCTAGATGTGAGGAGAATTCACTATCTATTTTCTTTATTTGATTATTATTACTCATTTCTCTATTGCTCATTTCTCCCTCTAAAATAGGCATATTGACAAATAGATTAATTATCAAAACGATTCCTATACTTAATTTAATGATTCTTAACATATTCATCAGCTAAGTTATACTGAAAATCCTTTTTAAAGAGAAGAATATTTTAACTTGAAACTATTTTGTCTCAAAAAGAAAAAAGGAGATGTTTGTTTGTACAGAAGTTTACAGTTTTTCATTATGAAGTTTTGAGGTTAGTTAGTTTACTCCTTCTTCATAACTCTTTGTTACATTATTTTCAAAGATAATTGAAGGCGAACTATATCTCTTAAACTCTTTTTTGAAGTCTCTTAATCCCATAACTTTAGCAAATTCTTCTACTTCAGGATGAAGAAAGTCTTCTGACGCTTTAAATAGTTCTACAGAAAAGAGATTATTCATACATAATT
>CAZEQQ010000618.1:0-1827 GCA_964514425.1 uncultured archaeon | reverse complement strand
TTTAAATTATTTTTGAATATAATCGTTGATGGAGATCGTTGATTGAGCTTATGAATTGGACTATGATAAAAATAACGAAAAACTAATATATAGATATACTACTTTTTTTTAGATGGAAATTTTACATATTGATGATGAAATTTCTTTCTTAGAGTTAACGAAAAAATATCTAGAAAAGATTGATGGTAATCTGAATTTAACTAGTGTTAGTTCTGTTAATGAGGGATTGAAATTATTGGAAAAAGAAAGTTTTGATATAGTTCTATCTGATTATCAAATGTTTGAAATGGATGGGTTAGAGTTATTAAAATATATAAGAGAAAACTATGATGATTTACCATTTATTATGTTCACTGGAAAAGGAAGAGAAGAAGTAGCAATAGAAGCTTTAAATTTAGGTGCAAACAGTTACTTTCAAAAAGGAATGGATTGGGAGAAAATATTTAACACTTTAGCAAAAACATTTCAGAAAGAAATTGAACAAATAAAGCAAAAAAAGCAGCTAAAATTGAGAGAAGAAAAACTTGAAGAAACTATAAAGAGATATGAAACACTTTGGAATGCCATACCAGGATTGATATTTGTTAATTCAAGAGAAGGAGTGTATAAAGAATATAAAGCAGAAAATATAGATGAATTATATGTTTCTCCAAATGGTTTCCTAAATGATACAATTGAAAACGTTTTCCCACCTGATTTGGCGAGGTTATTCACAGAAAAAATACAGAAAGTATTGAAAACAAAAACAATAGAAATCTTGGAATATCCACTTGAAATAGGTAAAAAAAAGGAGTATTTTGAAGCAAGAGTTGCTTACTGCAAAGAAGACGAAGTAATAACATTAGTAACCAAAGTAACGGAAAGAAAAGAAAAAGAATCAAAACTTATAGAGCTATCAAAGCATATAGAAAGTATAATAGAAGCCTCACAAGTAGGAATATTTGAAGTAAATGTACGAACAGGTAAGATAAAACAAAATCAAGCTTTGATTGATGTATTAAATCCCTCTTCAGAAGAGAATTATAGAGGGACAATTGAGGATTTTTTGATTAATCTACATGAAGAAGATTTAGAAAGGGTAAAATTAAGATTAGATGAACTTCTCAATGGTACTAGTAATAACGAATATTTTGAAGAAGAATCCAGACAGAAATATCCAAATGGTAAGTGGGCATGGTTTAAACATAAAGGTAAAATAACTAAATGGTCAGATGATGGAAAACCTCTATTAATTTCAGGGATATTTTATGATATAACAGAAAGAAAAGTAGAAGAAGAAACTTTACGAAGAGCTTTAGAAAAGAATGAAGCCTTACTTAAGGCAATACCTGACATGATGTTTGTAACAACCAAAGAGGGAGTTATCAAAGAATTTAAAGCTGAAACTTTTGATGAACTCTATTTAACTCCTGACAAGTTCTTAAACAAAAAATTAGAACGAACAGATTTTCCTCTTGAAATACTTGAAAAGTTACAAAAGAAGATAACAAAAGTTATAGAAACAAAAACGATGGATAAAATAGAGTATTCTTTAGAAATGGAAGGACAGCTAAATTATTATGAGGCGCGAATAACACCACTAGGGGAGGATGTGTTAACTCTTATTTCCACTATAACAGATAGAAAATTAATTGAAGAAAAATTACGTGAAAATGCATTATCACTTGAGAATATCATTAAGGGAACAAATGCGGGTACTTGGGAATGGAATATTCAAAAAGGAAAAACTATCTTTAATGATGTTTGGGCGAAAATGATAGGTTATTCACCCAAAGAATTTGAAAGAATGTCATTAGGTTCATGGATAAACTTGCTCATCCGGATGAT
>CAZEQQ010000617.1:0-1829 GCA_964514425.1 uncultured archaeon | reverse complement strand
TTTGCTTCTTGATTTATCTGATTTTAAGAAGATTATGACTGAAAAGCTACTTGATGAAAACTCTGTTAACACATAACCAAGGATTTGAAAGCATACTAAGATTGGGAATAACAGAAGAACAAACTTTAGAAGAATACTTGAAGAAAATAGTGGAAGCTAAAATAAATAGTTTAAACGCGCAAGAAGTTCCAGCAATATGTACAATGGGATGGGGAGAAGAATTTTTAGAACGCTGCACAACACCATGGGAGAGGTTAGCAATGCAATATGGAACAAAGCATAAACACTTTGAGAAAAGCATGAATGAAATACTAAACCAAGACCTATCAACTATAGCAAAGTCTCTCAATTACATCAAAGAGAGTGGATATGAACAAGAAAAAGTAGAAGAGATAATAGAAGGGATAATAGATGTTGTTGAAGATATTTGGGATCTAGAACAGTTCGCAAGGACACTAGGAAAAGTTCCAGCATTCGATACACAGAAAATGATGAAACATAGCCTAAACAAGGATTTAGGCAAAAGTTTTCGAGCTGTTTCAGAACTAGATAAACATTTTAAAACAAAACTAAGAGAACAATTATTTGAAACCTTTAAAGAAGAAAAAGAAGGGAAAGGAGAAGAGGTAAGCATTGAAGAGTGCATACAATCTGCAACACACACACCAGCATGGGAAGAAATGCTTGAAAAAACTATAGAGAAACAAATTTCGAAATTCACAGACAAAAAAAGAAAAAGCCAACAACTCAAAGATTTAACGCAGGCATTGAAAAAATATGAAGAAGATTTACTAGACTTGCCGAAGCCACACGCTAATTGTTCACAAAAAGTGAAAGAACTGGCTAATGAAATAGGAATAAAAACTTTAGAAACAGCCCATGAAGCCGAACAATTTTTAGACCATTTAGAAGACTTGGTTAATTTAGGAGTAGAATATTCAATAGAGAAAGTATTAGAGTTAGGGAAAAAGTTACATGTAAAAGAAGAACTAATTCTTGAACTACTAGGGGGAACTTATGACTTACTCAAAATGCTAATAGAAGCAGGAGAAGGAAGCTTTCAAAGATTAAGCAGATTATTGCAAAACTTAGGATTCTCAGAAACAAACTTAACAATAGATAAAGGGTTCAGAACCCAAAAAAGAGCGTTTCATGAAACAGAAAAGCAAAATTTCAAAGACTTAGTAGAAGCAGCAATAAAACAGAGGAATAGGAATGCTCTGGCAGCTTTAGCACATGCTAATATGCGTAGAGCTTTACAAGTAGCAGAAGAAATTGGAGGCGAAGAAGCTGCTAATGAAATGGTATCAAACATGGGAAGAGGACCAGGAGAAAATTTAATTTTACAATGGTTTCTCAACAGACACAATATCTCCCCAAAAATCAAAGCATTAATAAAAAACATGGCAAAAAAAGCACTGATAGAAGTAGCAATGATGTGGCCTTCAGGAAGATTGGGAACAGGAGAAAAAGGATTGGCTTATAGCAACAAACTTCGACCTTATCGAGACGGAGATGAATTAGACAGTATAGACATAGATGCTACAATAGAAACAATACTATTAACAGGAAAAAGTCAAGAAATGATAACAATAGATGACATAATGGTAGCAGATACGGTTAGAGGAAGGGTAGCTAGTTGCTTTCTATTGGATATCAGTGGATCAATGTCAGGAGAAAAACTTGCAATATGTGCACTTTCAGTAGTAATGTTAATAGGGAAACTAGCACCTGAAGAAATATCAGTTGCACTATTCGAGTCAAATACTCATGTGATAAAAGGGTTGAATGAAACCGTGGATATAGAACAAATAGTAGATGAACTATTA
>CAZEQQ010000616.1:0-1833 GCA_964514425.1 uncultured archaeon | reverse complement strand
GAACGAAAAAAAAATAATAGAAGATTTTTTAGTTCGAGTTTAAAAGAACTTGTTAAAAAAACAACACTTATTACAATTGATACAAAACTTAAGGATGAAATTATCAACTTCTCTGAAATTCGTGATAACTTAGAACATCCAAAGGATCCATCAGAAGACTTATTTGCTGATTGGGAACAAGATCTCGAGGAAGAAACTTTCTTACGCATGAAGGTATTCAAGAAAGGTGAAAAACTTTATTTTTGTGTTGAAGAAAAGGCAAAAACGGGGTTGTTGCTCTATTATCGCCTATGTGAGGAAATTTTAAAAGAATTAACAGCTGTTAAAGAGAAGAAAGAATGAAAAAATTAAGACAGTAAAAGCTGGTTTAGCGAATATGGTGCTGTTTGAGCAACACCTCTACAAAAAGTATAGAATATTCTTGTCTTTGCAACAACGTCTATCCAATTTTGTATTATCATACTTTCGTCTTCTAACGAATAAAGTAAGGATTCTCTAGAAAGATCACTCTTAATAACACCTTGGTAGAGTAAAAACTCTATTATTTCTGTAATAGATACACACAAAGTAAAAAGAGCTCCTAAAGCCATAATTGTATTCTCTAAAGTAGCACATTTACTATGTTCAAACCTGTTATGTTTAACTTTATTATATGCATCCCACCACTCGATTCTTCCTCCATCAGGATGTGCAGATTCCCATGGTTTTAATGCTTTTTCTCTATTAAAGTTAGGTAGGACAAAACAAAAACCGATTTCTTTTTCAGTAAGCTCCAATATCTCCACATAAACTTTTTGAAAATCAGTAATATTCAAGTTATTTTTCTTCTTCCTCCTTATCTCGTCAATTCCTTGAAAACCATCAAGCCAATCACTATTAATGAATTGTCTCAATATAGAATCGATCTGACTTCCGACATCAATTAAAATCGTTGCTAACTTCTCTGAATAAACTTCTCTATGCATACTAACCCAAGGAACATATCTTAGAAAATCTTCAATTTCTTTTTCAGCATTCAGATAACTTTGCCATATCGCATATATTTCATGATTATTTTCACAATTATTACTCATTAATATCACATCTGTATATTTTAGATTTTAGTATTACATGATTCATGTAATATTTAAGATTCCTTAAGACTTACAAGGGATATAAGTCTTGTGTTTAGGTTTTATCGAGTTTTACGCCATTTCACAGTGAAGCAATTCCGACAAAAATCAAACATTAGTATTACGCCTCATTGAAAGATATTGCTCGCAATGTCGCATTTTATAACTTTCTTTACGCCTTTATAAGTTAAAGTGAAAAGAAAGGGGTAAAGAGAAGCAAAAGGAGATAAAAAGCTGGAACGAAAGAAAGATTTTGCAATGTAATGGTTTCGTTGGGTTTAATAACTCAAATCCCTAATAATATAATATAATAGTTTTAGGTAAACATTAAAAAGCATGAAAAAAACTAAGAATCAGAGAAGAAGGTTATAAAATTGACAACTTCAGGAACAAAAGAATGGGCCGAACACAATGTAAACTTTAGTAAAGGGTGTTCAAACAATTGTAAATACTGTTATGCCCGTCGAATGGCCTCCCGTTTTGGATGGAAAGAAAATTGGTGTGATATGGAGAACAATACTAAAATGACCAATAAAAAATTCATGAAAAGAGAAGGGGTAATAATGAGCCCTTCAAGTCATGATATCACAGAGGACAATTTAGATTTAGCGATCAATGTTTTTACAAACATACTCAAAGCAGACAATAGTTTACTGATTGTGTCAAAGCCACAAGAAAAGCTTATATTAAAAATTTGTGAAGAAATTGAACCTTGGAAAGA
>CAZEQQ010000615.1:1461-1843 GCA_964514425.1 uncultured archaeon | reverse complement strand
AGGACCTGCAATAGTGGCAGCAAAAGAGATTTCTAAAGCCATAGGAACTGGAAGAATATTATTATTAACTGATGGTATGGCGAATATAGGTTTGGGCTCTTTACAAAGTTCAAGCATTGAAGGAAGGAGTTTCTATTCCTCTTTCGCTCAAGAACTTGCTGAAGAAGGTTGTATTATTGATATCGTTGGTATAGCTGGAGAAGGCTCTTTAGAGTTGAAAACTTTGGCTTTACTTTCAGAAGGAACAGGAGGAGACCTCTTTTATGTAACTCTTGATGAAATTCAAGATAGTTTTAGTTACATTAGTGGAGATGTTCTCGTTGGAAGAAATGCAAAAATGAAGTTCATAGTACCAGAAGGAATAAGGCTAAAAAATATAGCT
>CAZEQQ010000615.1:0-1451 GCA_964514425.1 uncultured archaeon | reverse complement strand
CCAAAGAGTGGAGATGAATATTCTATCGGAGGATTAACTAAAAGTCGAAAAATTTCTTTTGAATTCAAATCCGATAAAAAAATAGATAGGAAAACTGTTCCTATTCAAGTTCAAATCCATTACAAGGATGAAAATGACAATCAAAGGATACGTGTAGTAGAAGAAGAACTAGAAGTCGAAGGTAATGAAGAAGTCTTAAAAGATAATATAGATGCAAATTTAGTTACTAATTTTACCATTCAGAGAGCAGCTCAAGAGATGGTTAGAGATAAAAGAGCTAGTAAAGAAATGATTAAGCAAGTATCTTCTACATTACGAAACTATGCACCTGAAAATACTGAAGTTCAATCTCTCTTATCTGAAGAGCTAGACGAGATGGATTCCTTGATTCAAGAAGAAGAAGAAGGTAAAGCATATTCTTCTGATAAAACACAAGCAAGTAGTTTTAGAATGAGTAAGTTAAGGAAAAAATAAAAAAAGAGAATAGTATTTTCTTTCAATTTTCCTTCTTTTCTTTCATCTCTTTTTGATCAGACATTTTTGCCACCATTCTTCTATTTCCCTTTTGTTCACCTAAATGAGGAGGACCTGACTTATTGTTCTTCATCTGATTAAAATTATCGCTTTCTAATACTTCAGGTTCCAAATCATCAATAGAAATAGTTAGTTTTTCCAACCCTTGATGTGCATAATAAGTTCTGTAAAGATCAGCATATATGCCTTTTTTCTCTAACAACTCTTCGTGAGTGCCCATTTCTACTAACTTTCCTTGATCAAAAACGATAATTCTATTGGCATTTCTGATAGTTGATAGTCGATGAGCAATAACAAAAGTTGTTCTTCCTTTGAATAGTTCTTCTTGAGCAGCTTGGACTAGTGATTCAGTATAAGCATCTAATCGACTAGTTGCTTCATCTAAAACTAGTATGCGGGGATTGGATAACATTGTTCGTGCAATAGAAAGTATTTGCCTTTGCCCAGCTGACAACTTTTTACCTCCCTCTTGTATAATAGTATAATACCCGTCAGGTAAAGAATAGATGAACTCTTCCGCACAAATTCTGTTACAAATAGAAAGAACATCTTTATCTGTAGCGTTAGCTTTTCCATATTTGATGTTTTCAATGATGGTGCCAGAAAAAAGATAAGGCTCTTGAGTAATTAGACCTATGTTTGAACGTAAAGATTGTTGTTTAACATATTTGATATCTTGGTCACCTACAAGAATTCGTCCTTTCTGTGGGTCATAAAAACGAGTTAAAAGATTAGAGAAGAGCGTTGTTTTCCCTGCACCTGTATGACCAACAATAGCTATAGTTTCTCCAGCCTTTACCTTCAAATTAACCTCTTTAAGAACATAATTGTCATCAATATACGAAAAAGAAACATTATCAAAATGAACTGAATCATCGTTAGTTTGTAAATCTTCAGCATTTGGCTCGTCTCTAATT